>JBAQUE010000269.1:0-21340 GCA_049297315.1 Rugosibacter sp. | reverse complement strand
CTATAACGCTGAGAAAGCCGGGCATACCGGAACGCTTGACCCATTGGCCACAGGGCTTTTACCCCTTTGTTTTGGTGAGGCAACCAAGTTTTCCAGCGCCTTGCTGGATGCGGACAAGCGTTATGTCGCCACTGTGCAACTTGGGATCACTACGGATACAGCCGATGCCGAAGGACTGGTAATAGCGCAGCAGCCGGTAAATGTGATACGTGAAGATGTCGAACAGGTATTGACGTCGTTTCTTGGTGAGGTTGAGCAAGTGCCGCCGATGCATTCCGCGCTTAAAAGAGATGGTAAACCACTGTATGAATATGCCCGCAAAGGCATTGTGCTGGAACGTTCACCAAGGCGAGTCCGGATTTACCGGATGCAATTGCTCGAATGGATGGATGATCGCTTCATATTCGAGGTGTCCTGCAGCAAAGGCACCTATGTGCGCACCTTGGCCGCTGATTTAGGTGAACGGCTTGGGTGTGGGGGACACCTGGCCGCCTTGCGGCGTACGGCGATTGGCGCATTTGATATTGTGCAGGCTTACCCGCTGAGCCGGCTTGAAGGGCTTGATGGGCCAGCGCGGGATGCGTTGTTATTGCCTCCGGATACCTTGCTGGGCAACTTGTGTGTGGCCATGCTGGATGCAACAGACGCCTTGCGAATGCGGCAGGGACAGGCGGTGCGCTGGGCTGGGGAGGCGGGAACCCGGATGCGCGCCTATGATGCCACCCATCGTTTCATTGGCGTTTGTCAATTGACTGACGATGGCTGGTTGCGACCACAGCGACTTGTCGGTCATCAACCAGATGAATTTGATAGCTGACGCTTGATAAAAAACCACTCGAAACGCTATAATTATCAATTACCCAAGTGAAAACAGGATAAGCAAGGAACCCATCATGGCAATTTCTACCACCGAAAAGGGCAAGATCGTAACTGATTACCAACGTGCCCAGGGCGACACAGGTTCTCCCGAAGTTCAGGTTGCATTACTGACTGCGCGTATTAACGATTTGACCGGCCACTTCAAGGCACATACGAAGGATCACCACTCACGCCGCGGTTTGCTGAAAATGGTCAGCCAGCGCCGCAAGATGCTTGATTATCTCAAGCGCAAGAATGTGGGCAGCTATCAGGCGTTGATTGAGCGCCTTGGCTTGCGCAAGTAAGCGTCCGCTCCCGGTATTCATTGTTTGTTTTTATGGTCAGCGCCCCATCTCTTGAAGAATGGAGTGCTGATGAACTAGCCGGTACAGCCTTTAGTGCTGCACCGGCTTTTGTTTTTTACTGAAAGGAATAACTGTGCTGAGCCCGATCAAGAAGAGTTTTGCCTACGGCGATCATACTGTCACGCTGGAAACAGGCGAAGTCGCCCGTCAGGCTGGCGGAGCCGTGCTGGTGACGATGGATGAGACTGTCGTATTGGCGACCGTTGTGGGTGCGTTGAATGCCAAGCCCGGGCAGGATTTCTTCCCGCTCACCGTCGATTATCAAGAAAAGTTCTACGCCGCAGGGCGTATCCCTGGTGGCTTCTTCAAGCGAGAAGGGCGTCCTTCGGAAAAGGAAACACTGACTTGCCGCTTGATCGACCGTCCCCTGCGGCCCTTGTTTCCAGAAGGTTTCTATAACGAAGTGCAGATTGTGTGCACAGTGATGTCGTGCAATCCCGAGATTGATCCAGACATTCCGGCTTTGCTCGGCGCATCTGCCGCACTGGCAATATCCGGCATCCCCTTTAGTGGCCCGATTGGTGCGGCGCGTGTTGGTTATATCGATGGCAAGTACGTCCTGTGTCCAACTAAGACACAACTGGAAAGCACGCAGCTTGACCTCGTGGTTGCCGGTACTGAAGCCGCTGTGCTGATGGTGGAGTCCGAAGCCAAGCAACTTACCGAAGAAGTCATGCTGGGCGCCGTGGTTTTCGGGCACGAGCAAATGCAGGTGGCGATCAAAGCCATCAACGAGTTGGTGGAAGTGGCTGGCAAACCTGAGTGGGACTGGCAGCCCGCACCTAAAAATGAACCACTGATTGACCGCGTTGCTGAACTGGCCGAAAGCGGCCTGCGTGAAGCCTACCGGATCACCAGCAAGCAGGCGCGTACGCAAAAAACCCGCGAAATTACGCGGAATACGATTGCTGTGCTGGCTGAGGGTGTGGGCGCGCCGGATGCCAATGCCATCAGCAATGTCCTGTTTGACCTTGAAGCCAAAATCGTGCGTAGCCAGATCCTGAATGGTGAGCCACGCATTGATGGCCGCGATACCCGTACCGTGCGCCCCATCGCGATTCGTAACGGCGTGCTGCCACGCACCCATGGCTCTGCATTATTCACACGTGGCGAAACTCAGGCGATGGTGGTTGCCACGCTGGGCACAGGCCGTGACGAGCAGATCATCGATGCCCTGCAAGGCGAGTACCGTGACCGCTTCATGCTGCATTACAACATGCCACCTTATGCTACCGGCGAAACCGGGCGCGTAGGTACGCCCAAGCGCCGTGAAATCGGCCATGGCCGTCTGGCCAAGCGTGCGCTGGTTGCGGTGCTGCCATCAGCCGAAGAGTTTGGTTATTCCATGCGCGTGGTTTCCGAGATTACCGAGTCCAATGGCTCGTCTTCAATGGCATCCGTATGTGGTGGCTCGCTGGCGCTGATGGATGCCGGTGTGCCGCTCAAGGCGCATGTGGCGGGTATTGCCATGGGGCTGATCAAGGATGGCAACCGCTTTGCCGTGCTGACGGATATTCTTGGCGACGAGGACCATCTGGGCGACATGGATTTCAAGGTGGCCGGTACCGAAGCAGGGATTACGGCGCTGCAAATGGACATCAAGATTCAAGGCATCACCAAGGAAATCATGCAGGTTGCGCTCGCCCAGGCGAAGGAAGCGCGTTTGCATATTCTTGAGTTGATGAAGAACTCAATGTCTGGCCACCGCGAAGAGGTTTCAATGTTTGCGCCGCGGATGATCCATATGAAGATCAACCCTGAGAAAATCCGTGACGTGATTGGCAAGGGTGGCGCGGTTATCCGTGGCCTGACCGAGGAAACCGGGTGCGTCATCGATATTGCAGATGATGGTTCGATTACCATTTCATCTGTCAATGCAGATGCCGCCCAAGTTGCGAAAAAGCGTATCGAGGACATCACGGCTGAAGTCGAGGTTGGGCGTGTCTATGAAGGTACGGTGTTGCGTCTACTCGATTTTGGCGCCATTGTCAGCCTTTTGCCGGGGAAAGATGGTCTGCTGCATATTTCCCAGATTGCCAATGAACGGGTCAATGCCGTGGCGGACTACCTCAAGGAAGGGCAGATCGTGAAGGTCAAAGTTGTGGAGACCGATGACAAGGGGCGCGTTCGCCTGTCCATGAAAGCAGTCGCTACTGATGAGGCAGCAGCATTGCCTGAAGTCGCCGCTGAATAAGGGCCTTCACCCAATAAAAAAGGGACGCATAGGCGTCCCTTTTTTATTGGGTATCTATCGGTGAGTGAGCCAGAGGGCTTACTTATTTTCCAACTTGCTTTTCGCGATGTTCTTCCAGCGTTTTGCAATCAATGCAAAGTGTCGCTGTGGGCCGTGCTTCAAGCCTTTGCAGGCCAATTTCAATACCACATGAATCGCAGTAACCATATTCGCCACTTTCAATACGGGCTATCGATTCGTCAATTTTCTTGATTAACCGGCGTTCGCGATCCCGGTTGCGCAGTTCCAATGCAATGTCGGATTCCTGACTGGCGCGATCATTGGGATCGGCAAATACTGTCGCTTCATCCTGCATGGTGTGTACCGTGCGTTCGATATCTCCACTCAGCTCTGCTTTAAGCGACATTAGAACATTACGGAAATGGGCAAGCTGATTGCTGCCCATGTATTGCTCACCTTTCTTTGGAGTATAGGGAGGGAGTTTTTTATACAGCAGATCTTCAGCCATTGCAGTTGTCAGGAGTGAAAATAGAGAATGAGGCTTTATAAACGAAACATTGAATTGCCGCAAGTCGACTTTGCTTGATGCGACGGTCTCGAGGAGAAAAGCGATTGACCGTCAACCCGCGTGTTCGGTACAATCCGCCTTGTTCGGGGTGTAGCGCAGCCCGGTAGCGCGCTTGCTTTGGGAGCAAGATGTCGAAGGTTCGAATCCTTTCACCCCGACCAGTTTTATTTAATTATGCAGCATGTGTCTGCGTAGTTTTTCCGCCCACTCCGCCCGTAGCTCATCTGGATAGAGCACCGGCCTTCTAAGCCGGTGGTAACAGGTTCGAGTCCTGTCGGGCGGGCCATTCGGGGCTCTCGAACCAAACGGTTGGCAGGCTTCGGGCATCATGACGTTTTTATGCATATTCATCAGGGCCAGCATCAAGGATCCGTTCGATGGCAATGATGGCATCCTTGACCAGCAGCTTGCGTTTCTTCAGGCGGCGAAGGATTAGCTGGTCGTCTGGTGGGCTGGTTGTCATGTGCGTGATTGCCTCGTCAATCTCCCGGTGCTCTACGCGCAGCTTCGCCAAGCGGGTGCGTAAATCGCCCAGACTGCCTGGTGTATCAATGGGTTCCATGATGGATGCGGTGCAGGCCAATCATGCCGGACAACTCAATCCACGAGACCATTTTCGAGGCCGTAACGTATCAGCTCCGCCGTGCTTTTGAGCGACATTTTTTCCAGCAGGCGCGCCCGGTAAGTGCTGACGGTAGCGACGCCAAGGTTCAATTTTTCAGCGACTTGCGTCAGTGTATTACCTGTCGCGATCAGTACCAGCACCTGATATTCCCGGTCGGTAATCCGCTCATGCGGCTGCTTGTCGGTATTGTCAGAGAGCGCTTCTATCAGTTGCTGAGCTACGGCGGGGCTGACATATTTTTTCCCGGCAGAGACCTGGCGGATCGCCGTGACCAGTTGTTCCGGAGCGCTCTGTTTGGTCACATAGCCCGCCGCACCGGCTTTTAGCGCACGCACCGCATATTGTTCTTCGGGATGCATGCTGAGGATCAGCACAGGCAGACGGGGGAATTCTTTTTTCAGCTGTTTCAGGGTATCAATGCCATTGCGGTTAGGCATCGACACATCCAGCAGGAATACATCCCATTTTTGCTGGCGTGCCAGTTGTAGCGCCTCAGCGCCATCATCAGCTTCGCCGGTAACCAGTAAATCGTCGGTTTCCGAAAGAATCTGTTTCAGCCCCTGGCGCACGATGGCGTGGTCGTCGGCAATGAGGACATGGATTTTGTCAGCCATGGCTAAAACAGTTTGCGTTGTATTTCTTCATTGGTTTGCGGCTCGATGTCTGCCTGTTCAGGTACCCGTAAAGTAATGTGGGTGCCACCCTGTTCTGCTGCGGCAATTGCAAAATTACCTGCGAGGCTGGCCACGCGTTCGCGGATGCCGCGCAACCCGAATGACCTTGGCTTCTGCATATCAGCCTCAGAAATTCCGCAGCCATTGTCCCTTATTTCGAGCACGATATTACCGTGTTCGCGGTGCAAACGCATGAATACCTGCGAGGCATTTGCATGCTTGGCGATATTGGTCAGGGCTTCCTGGGCAATGCGGAAGAGGGCCAGGGAAGTGGCCTGCGTTGGCTCGGAAATGTCTTCGACGCACTGCACATGGCAAGGGATGCCGAAACGCTGTGTGAAGTCTTCCGCCTGGCATTCAATCGCTGCGGGCAAACCAAACTCCTTGAGGATGCCGGGGCGCAGTTCGCGCGCCACGCGGCTGGCGGTGCCCATCGCCTGATCCAGCAAGCCTTCAATTGAGTAAGCCTTGTCGCGCAAGTTCTCCGCTGTGTCCGGCAGTTTGCTGGCCAACAGCGCCACTTCAATCTTGAGGCGGACCAGGATGGAGCCGAGCTCGTCATGAATGTCGCGGGAGATGCGTTCACGTTCCTCCTCCTTGACCGCTTCAAGATGGCTGGACAGCTCCGCCAGCTGCTGCCGGGACTTGCGCAACTGGGTTTCGCCTTCCTTGCTGTTGCTGATGTTGGTGGCGATGCCATGCCACTCGATGAGCTCGTCATTGATGCGATGTGGCATTGAGCGCAGGTTGATCCATTTGTGCCGTGTGCGGCCACGGGTACGGCCTTCCCAATTGAGCAGCGCACCGTTTTTAGCGGATTCCTGCAAGGCGCGTTGCAAGCTTTTCTTTTCCTCGGCATCAAACGCATCGAACAGCCGGTTGGCTGAATTCAGCACTTCCTGCGGGCTGGCGCCAAAAAGCTTTTGACAACCTTCGCTGGTATACAGAAAACGATAGCCATCCTCGCTGCTGTAGCGCAGATGGAACAGCATGCCAGGCAAGTTGGAAACCAGGCCGCGAAAACGCGCTTCACTGGCTTGCAGGTTTGCCAGCACGGCGCGATGGTCGGCGCGATGGCGCGCTTCACGGACTTCCCGCGTGATGGCGGGCAGCAGACGGTCAAGCTGATGGCTATCAATGACGTCCCGTGCGCCTGCACGCATGGCTTGTTGTGCATTGCAGGATTCTTGCGAGCTGCCTAGCATGATCAAGGGCAGGTCAAGGCCGAGTTCATTGATCTTTTCTACAGCTGCCTGTACTGGCAGGAATATGATGCCTGGAACATATAGCACCGCATCCCAACGTCGGTTTTTCAGCGCAGCGGCCAAGTCGTCAAGCGTAGCTACAGGATGCAGTGCGGCCACCTGTCCTGTCATGGCGAACTGCGCCAACTGATCCGCCACAGGTACATCAGGTGGCGCGATGAGCAGCAGACGCAGGGTCAGTGGCGCATCAGGATTGGCAGCATGTGCAAGCATCGGATGGTGCGGAAAGACAGAATTGCAAATGCCAAGTTTATAGCGATTCACGCAATCAGCTACGTTATAATTTGCATTGTGCCGGCATAGCTCAGGGGTAGAGCAACCGCCTTGTAAGCGGTAGGTCGTCTGTTCGATTCAGACTGTCGGCACCATTCTGTGGCACACGGATAGCCTCACGTAGATCAAGAGCAAAAAAGTCGGCGCTGGTGAGACGGCGACTATGGCTCTGTCGTGGTAAAAAACCTAGCCGCGCGTGTTGGCTTGCGCTGCAAACTCAACTAGTTCAATTTTGGGTGATGGCTGCCAGCCTGGCTTGCGGTGTTCGGCCGCGACGTTGGTGAAAATTCCGCCGCGCACATAAAAGCGCGCACTTAGCCGCATATAGCGGGGTTTTAGCGCGGCGACCAGGTCATCCAGGATGCGGTTGGTGACATCTTCATGGAAGTGTCCCTCATCGCGGAAGCTCCAGACGTAGAGCTTGAGGCTTTTCAGTTCCACGCAGCGTTTGTCGGCGATGTAGTCCAGCGTCAGTACGGCAAAATCCGGCTGGCCGGTTTTCGGGCACAGGCAGGTGAATTCCGGGATTTCCATGTGGATCTGGTAATCGCGGTGCGGCGCGGGGTTGGGGAAGGTTTCCAACGATTTCCGGGGCTGGCTGGGCATGCTGTAGAGGGACGGGGAGGAAGGATGGGAATGATTATAATGGGCTGGCCTCAAATTTTGAATCCGTTTCTGGACATCTTTTCTCCGGTTGATCCCTAGTGCGTTTAATCAAGCTGAAAATTGCGGGCTTCAAGTCATTCGTTGAGCCCACCACTGTCTTGTTCCCTGGCCAGCTGGCCGGTGTGGTGGGGCCGAATGGCTGTGGCAAGTCGAACATCATCGATGCCGTGCGCTGGGTGCTGGGCGAGTCCAAGGCGTCCGAGCTGCGCGGCGAATCGATCCAGGACGTGATCTTCAAGGGCGCGGGCAACCGCCAGCCGGTCAGTCGCGCCAGCGTTGAGTTGTTCTTCGACAACGTGCAGGGACGCGCGGCCGGGCAGTGGTCGCAATATGCCGAGATCACCGTCAAGCGCGTGCTCGACCGCGAGGGCAACTCGAGCTACTACATCAACAACCTGCACGTGCGCCGGCGCGACGTGATCGACCTGTTCCTGGGCACCGGCCTCGGGCCGCGGGCGTATGCCATCATCGGCCAGGGCATGATCTCGCGCATCGTCGAGGCCAAGCCGGACGAGCTGCGCTTCTTTCTCGAGGAAGCCGCCGGGGTGACCAAATACAAGGACAGGCGCAAGGAAACCGAACATCGGCTGGAAGATGCGCGCGAGAACCTGGCGCGCGTGGATGACATTTGCAATGAGCTGGACGTGCAGGTGACCCGCCTGCAGGCGCAGGCGGATGTGGCGCAGACCTATCGCGGGTTGCACGAGCAGTTGTCCAGAAAACAGATTCTGTTGTGGCTGAAAAAACGCAACACGGCGCGCAGCGATGGGCAGATGCTGGCGCGGCAGGTGGATGAGGCGGACAACCAGGTTGAAGCGGCGACGGCGCAATTACGTGAAGTCGAGGCACGGGTGGAGCAGGCGCGTGAAACGCATTTTTCAGCCTCTGACATCCTGCATGCGGCGCAGGCCGAGATGTACGCGGCGAATAGTGAAGTCAGCCGCCTGGAAGCAGAACTGACGCATGTGCATGATGCGCGCGCGCGCTTGCAGGCGCGTTTGGCGCAACTCGAAGCGGATGAAAAGCAATGGGCCGCGCAAAGCGCCCAGCTGGCGGACGATGAGGCGCGCTGGCAAGCGCTGCTGGATAACGCCCGCCAGCGTGCGGCGACGGCCAGCGAGCGCCATGCGGAAGCCAGCGGCCGTTTGCCCGGGCTGGAAGAGGCGATGAACATGGCCGGCCGTCAGGTGGCCGAGGTGCGGCGTGAGTTGAATGAGGCCGAGCAGGCGTTGCGTTTGGCCGAGGCCGACCAGGGGCACGCGCGGCGCGCGCTGGATAATTTCACTCAGCGTAGCGCGCGGCTGGAACAGGATCGCCAGGCGCTGGATGCGCCCGATCCGGCCTTGCTGGCGGCATCCCAGGCGCGTGAAGAAACCGCTGGCGATGTGCTGGCGGCGGCGCAGGAAAGTCTGGCGGCGATGCAAGCCGCCGTCCCTGAAGCGGAAGCGCAATTACGCAGCGCGCGCGAATTGTTGCAGGCCGCGCATCGCCAGCTCACCGAAACTCGCGCGCGGCATGGTGCGCTGGTGCAGTTGCAGGCCAAGGTGGCGCAAAGCGGCGAGATTGGCGCATGGCTGAATGCCCGCGGCCTGGCGGACGCCAAGCCCCTGTGGCAATCGATCCAGGTGAATGCCGGCTGGGAAACGGCGGTCGAAGCCGTGTTGCGCGAGCGCTTCTCGGCATTGGCCGCAGATGCCGATACGCTGCGTGCCGCGCTGACCACGCCGCCACCGGCGATTTTGACGCTGGCTTTAGTGAATGCTGTTGGTTCTGTAGCATCGGCCAACAATGAATCCAGGCCGCAAGACGCACTGCGCGCCCAGGTGCGTTGCGCTGATCCGCGCTGGTCGGCCGTGCTGGATGAATGGCTGGCGGGCGCCACGATTGCCGATGACCTGGCCGCCAAATTCCCATTGACTTCCGGCATCTGCGTCTCGCCCGCTGGGCACACGCTGACGCCCGCCGGCCTGACGCTGTATGTGCCGGATGCGAAAACGCATGGCGTGATCGAACGCCAGCGCGAAATCGACGAGCTGGCGGCCTTGCTAGAAACGCAGGACATGGCTGAGCAGGCGGCGCGCGAGGCGCAACAGGCCGCGGAACAGCATCTGGCGGAACTGCAAAGCCAGTTGGCTGGCGCCCGACGGACTTTGCAGGAGGCGCAGCAAGGCCTGCATGCCGCGCAGCTTGAGGCGCTCAAGCTGGCCCAGGCGCAAACGCGGTTTGTGGAACGCTCGGCCCAGCTTGACCATGATCTGGCCGAGCTTGCGCGGCAAAATGCCGCAGAACTGGAGCGGCTGGCGGAGGCGGAAATGAAAGCGCAGATGCAGCAGGAGCGCTTGGAAGACATCCGCCAGCGGCTGGCGCAGGCGCAGGAAGCGCAACGTCAAAAAGAAGCCGCGCAACGCGAAGCCCGCCAGGTGGAAACCCAGCTCGCGCGCGAAGCGCAGGAAGCCGGATTCTCCGAGCGCGAATGCCTCTCCAAGCTGGAAGATAATGCCCGCGCCAGCGCCACGGCGGCGCAGCAACGGGCGCGCATCGCCGCTGAAACCGAAGCCGCGCGCACCGAGTTTTCCGCCACCAGCGACGGAGTGTTGCAGGAACAGTTGCACACCGCGCTGGATACCCGGCAGGCCAAAGAGTCGGCGCTGGCGGAACGGCGCAATGCGCTGGAAACCGCCGCCGCCGGGCTGCGCGGCCTGGATGAACGGCGCATGCAGCTGGAGCAGGGCATCGGGCCATTGCGCGAGCGCATCAATGATCTCAAGCTCAAGGCGCAGGCGGCGCAGCTCAATGAAACGCAATACCAGGAACGCCTGGCCGAAGTGAATCTGCTGACCGAGGCGGATGAAGCGCCCTTCGCCGATGAGCTTGCCAGCAATCCGAAGGACAGCGTTTTGCAAGGCGACATCACGCGCCTGAGCAACGAGATCGAAGCGCTGGGGCCGGTCAATCTGGCGGCGCTGGAAGAGTTGACGACGGCGGTCGAACGCAAGGGCTTCCTCGATGCGCAATCCGCCGATCTGACCACCGCGATCGGTACGCTGGAAGACGCCATCCGCCGCATCGATCGCGACACGCGCGAGCAATTGCAGGAAACCTATGACGTCGTCAATAAGCAGCTGGGCATCCTGTTCCCGCAGCTGTTTGGCGGGGGTGAGGCGCGGCTGATGCTGACCGGCGAGGAAATCCTCGATTCCGGCATCCAGATCATGGCGCAGCCGCCGGGCAAGAAGAATTCGACGATCCACATGCTTTCCGGCGGCGAAAAGGCGCTGACGGCGATTGCGCTGGTGTTCGCCCTGTTCCAGCTCAACCCGGCGCCGTTCTGCATGCTGGATGAGGTGGACGCGCCGCTGGATGATTCAAACACTGTGCGTTTTTGCGAAATGGTCAAGCGCATGTCGGTACAAACCCAGTTCATTTTTATTTCACACAACAAGATCGCGATGGAAATGGCCCAGCAATTGATCGGCGTGACCATGCAGGAGCAAGGCGTCTCGCGTGTGGTGGAAGTGGATATCGGCGAAGCGTTGCGCCTCGCCGACGAGCAACAGGTGGCTTAACGTGAAACAACGACATTTGGCGCCGGGTCCGTCCTCTCGCGCAGCGAGTCAGACAGCCGCCTCCCCCGCGAGGGGGCGAGGCGGGAATACGCGACGCAAGCGTCGCGCCGCCGCAGCCGGCTGGCTGTGCAAAGCCAGCCGTGGGACGCATAGCGGGGAGGGGGTGGGCCTTTATGCCGCCTTTCGCGCGTTTCATCATCAGTGGATGGCCTTCCTGCCATGAGCGTTAGATTATGGTGATCAGCGACTTGCAAATGGCCTTGATCGGCGCCGGCGTGGTCGCTGTCGGTGCCGTCTGGGCTTACAACGCGTGGCAGGAACGCAAAGCGCGCCGTGCGGCGCAAGCCATTTTCAAGCATGCGCATGGCGACACGCTGCTGGCCGATGAAGAAATTCCCACCGGGGAGACGCGGCGCGAGCCGGTCTTTCCGGTGGATGCTGCCGAGCCGCTGGATAACGCATTGCCGGATGGTGATGCGTCCATTGCCGGCATTGCGCCGGATGATGCCGGCACAGCCATGGCAGTTGAACCCTCGACCCACTCGGAGTTCCCTGGCCAGCATGCCGATGGCATGATCGATTGCGTGCTGCGCCTGGCCACGGCCGAGCCAATCCCGGCGCCGGCGGTGTGGGTCATGCAGGAAAGCTGGGCCGCGCAATTGAGCAAGCCGGTACATTGGCTGCTGCGTGACGGGGCAACGAATGCCTGGCGGCCGCTGGATGGCAATGAAACCGGGCGTTATGCGCAGTGGGTAGCGGCCCTGCAACTGGCTGACCGGCACGGTGCGGTTTCCGAAGGTGAGCTGGCGCATTTCCTGAATGGCGTGCAGCAAGTGGCGGACAAGGTCGGCGCCACGGTGGAGCTGCCTGCGCCTGAGCAAATCATCGCGCACGCCACCGCGCTGGATGAGTTTTGCGCCAGCGTCGATATCCAGTTCAAGCTGCATATCGTGGAATCTGCCGGCGGCATCTTCAGCGGCACCAAGCTGCGCGGCATCGCCGAGGCTGCGGGCATGGCGCTTGAAGCCGATGGGCGGTTCCATGCGCGTGATGCCGATGGCGGCGAGCTATTCACACTGGCGAATCTGGGCAGCGAGGGTTTGAGCATCGAAACCCTGCGTTCGCTGGCGACGCATGGCCTGACCTTGAGCATCGATGTACCGCGCGTCAGCGATGGTGCGGCGGCCTTTGCCCGCATGCTCGGTACGGGGCAGCAACTGGCGCGCGCAATGGATGGCGTGCTGGTCGACGCGCAACGCGTGCCGTTGGCCGATGGCATGATTTCCGCCATCCGCGCCAAAATCGTTGAGCTGCAACAAACCATGCGCAATGCGGGCATCATTCCGGGTAGTGCCCTCGCCTTACGTCTGTTTTCCTGATGGCGGATGCTGCAGTTATCGCGCGGATAGGGCAGTTGCGCGAAGAAATCGAACGCCACAGCCATGCTTATTATGTGCTGGATAACCCGACGGTTCCCGATGCCGAATATGACCGTCTGTTCCGCGAATTGCAGGCGCTGGAAGCTGCGCATCCCGAACTGCTGACGCCCGCTTCGCCAACCCAGCGCATTGGCGGGCAGCCTCTGCCGGAATTCGGCCAGGTGGTGCATGAGGTGCCCATGCTGTCGCTGAACAACGCGTTCAGCCTGGATGAGCTGGCGGCTTTTGACCGGCGCTGCCGCGAAGGGCTGGCAGCCGATGCCATCGACTATGCCTGCGAGCCGAAATTTGACGGCCTGGCCGTCAGTTTGCGTTATGAAAATGGCATCTTCGTGCAAGGCGCGACGCGCGGCGACGGCACGACGGGCGAGGATGTGACGCAGAACCTGCGCACGGTGCGCAACATCCCGCTGCATTTGGCTGGCAAGGATATTCCGTCCCGGCTCGATGTGCGCGGCGAAGTGCTGATGCTGCGTGCCGACTTTGCCAAACTCAATGTGCGCCAGCGAGCGCGGGGCGAAAAGGAATTCGTCAATCCGCGCAACGCGGCGGCGGGCAGCCTGCGCCAGCTTGACGCAAAAATCACCGCGCAGCGGCCGCTACGCTTTTTTGCCTACGGCGTGGCTGATGCCAGTGTCGTCTCGAAAGGGGACTTGTTTCACGGCGTATCATCAACGCCGACTTTTCACAGTGAGCTGCTGGATTGCCTCATTGGCTGGGGCCTGCCGGTCGCCGGCGAGCGCGCCGTGATGCGTGGCGCGGCGGGGCTCGCCGCCTACTACGCGGAAATGGGCGCGGCACGGGCAAGCTTGCCGTATGACATCGATGGCGTGGTGTACAAGGTGGATGACCTGGCCAGCCAGATGCAACTCGGTTTTGTTTCCCGTGCGCCGCGGTTTGCCATTGCGCATAAATTTCCCGCTGAAGAGGCTTTGACCACGGTGGAGGCCATCGAAGTGCAGGTTGGCCGCACCGGCGCGCTGACCCCGGTTGCGCGGTTGGCACCGGTGTTTGTCGGCGGCGTCACGGTGACCAATGCCACTTTGCACAACGAAGCCGAAGCGCAACGCAAGGATGTGCGCGTCGGCGATACGGTCAGCGTGCGCCGCGCCGGTGATGTGATTCCCGAAGTGGTGGCGGTGGTGTTTGAAAAACGGCCGAGTAAAAATTTGTTCGGCGATGAACCATTGCATCCGCCATTTGCCTTGCCTGAGCGCTGCCCGGTATGCGGTTCCGCCGTGGAAAAGCTGGAAGATGAGGCGATTGCCCGTTGCACCGGCGGCCTGTTCTGCCCCGCGCAACGCAAGCAGGCCTTGCTGCATTTCGCCAGCCGCCGCGCGATGGATATTGAGGGGCTGGGTGACAAGATCGTCGAGCAACTGGTGGATAGCGCAATCGTCAAAACCCCTGCCGATCTCTACAAACTTGGGCTGGCCGGGTTGGCTAACCTGCAACGCATGGCCGAAAAATCGGCCGCCAATATCCTGGCGGCGATTGAAAAAAGCAAACACACGACGCTGGCGCGCTTCATTTTTGCGCTGGGCATACGCAATGTGGGCGAAGCCACCGCAAAGGATTTGTCACGTTACTTTGGTAGTCTCGACGCCTTGATGCAGGCGAATGAAGACCAGCTGCAACAAGTGCCGGATGTCGGCCCTGTTGTGGCGGCATCAATCGCCCGGTTTTTTGCCGAGCCGCACAACATCGAAGTGATTGAACAACTGCGTGCGGCCGGTGTGCGTTGGCCTGAGGGTGAGCCGATGGCGCAGGCTGTGCTGCCGCTGGCAGGAAAAACCTTTGTGCTGACGGGCGCCTTGCCGACGCTGACGCGCGAGGCGGCGAAGGAAATGATTGAAGCGCAAGGCGGCAAGGTGGCCAGTTCGGTATCCAAAAAAACCGATTATGTAGTCGTTGGTGCTGATGCCGGCTCGAAGCTGGAAAAGGCGCAGCAACTGGGGCTGAAGATTCTGGATGAAGTGCAATTCAAGGAGTTGTTGACGACATGACGAACGCCAGGAAAAAAATAACCAAGGCCGTATTCCCCGTGGCTGGCATGGGCACGCGGTTTTTGCCGGCGACCAAGGCCAATCCCAAGGAAATGCTACCGATTGTGGACAAGCCGCTGATCCAATATGCGGTGGAAGAAGCGGCGGCCGCGGGCATTACCGACATGATTTTTGTGACTGGCCGTTCCAAGCGCGCGATTGAAGACCATTTCGACAAGGCCTATGAACTCGAAGCGGAACTCGAACGCAAGGGAAAACTTGAAATGTTGTCTTTCGTGCAGAACCTGCTGCCGAAGCACATCAACTGCATCTACATCCGCCAGTCCGAGCCGCTTGGCTTGGGGCATGCCGTGTTGTGCGCCGCGCCGGTGGTCGGTGACGAGCCGTTTGCGGTACTGCTCGCCGATGACCTGCTGGATGGCGATCCGCCGGTGATGAAGCAAATGGTGGATGTCTATGCGACGCATCAAAGTTCAGTGATCGGGGTGCAGGATGTGCCGCGTGCCGACACCAAAAGTTATGGCATTGTCGATAGCCGTCCGCTCAGCGACAGGCTGGAAAAGATTGTGCAGATCGTCGAAAAACCCAAACCCGAAGAGGCGCCTTCGACGCTGGCGGTGGTTGGCCGTTATCTGCTGACGCCGCGCATTTTTCATCACCTGGCCAGGATAGGCAAAGGTTCCGGCGGCGAAATCCAGCTCACCGACGGCATTGCGGCCTTGCTCGCCGAAGAGCAGGTGCTGGCCTATCGCTACAAAGGGACGCGCTACGACTGTGGCTCCAAGCTGGGCTATCTGCACGCGACCGTGGCCTTCGGTTTGCGCCATCCCGAAACCGGCGCTGATTTTGCCGCGCTGCTCAAGTCGATGCGATGACATTGGGAACCGCGGCAGCGCAGAAAATTCTGGCTGAGGCCGAACTCGTCTGTTCGGCGGAAAAGTCGGCGCTGGCGGTACGGCGGCTGGCCGCGGAAATCACTGCGCGGCTGGCGGCGCGCAACCCGCTGGTGCTGACGGTGATGAACGGCGCGCTGGTGTTTGCCGGCCATCTGCTGCCCCAACTGGATTTTCTGCTTGAGCTCGACTATCTGCACGTCAGCCGCTATCGCGACGCCACGCAGGGCGGGCAACTCACCTGGCTGGCGGAGCCGCGTAGCGCGGTAGCCGGCCGGACGGTGCTGGTGCTGGATGACATCCTCGACGCAGGCATCACGCTGGCCGAGATTCGCCGGCACCTGCTACAGCAAGGCGCGCTGGAAGTGCTGACGGCCGTTTTCGCCGACAAGGCCATCGGCCGCGCCAAACCGGTGGTTGCTGATTTCGTGGGTATCACCGTGCCAAATCGTTACGTATTCGGCTACGGTATGGACATCCATGGCGCCTGGCGCAATTTGCCGGCGGTGTATGCATTAGGGGAGGCATAGCGCCTCCCCTAATGTCGGTGGGTGATACTCGTGAGCCCGCCCTGTTTTTTATGCGCCGGCTTTGTGCGCGGCCTTCCAGGCCATCATGCCGCTGACAATGATGATGAGGTGAATGGCTATCGTAAAGATGGCAACCTTGGGTGTTTCATAGCTGTAGGTGATGCTGTAGATATCCCACACCGTGCCATACACTTCCATGGCAATGGCGACGGGAATCAGCGCCAGATATTTCGCCGGATTGCGCGCGCCCCATAAATTCACCACGCCAATCGCGGCAATCGTGCCACCGACGAATAACCATAAATCGGTCATCAGCTTGAACACCGGCTCTGCCTGATACAACTCCACACCGGGGTAGATTTTGGGGAGCATGGGGCCAAACACACTCGGCCAGAGTTGCGGCAGGTTGGAGACATACCAGAGACCAGTGACTATCAGCCAGTTACGGGTGAATTTCATGATGGAACCTCCTTTTGTTGATGTTTGATGTGATTGATTGGGTGCAGAAATCGCACGTGGCATAGTATCGGCGACTGGGATGTAACGGTCAAGGCTGTCGTGCGAGTGTGCTTGTCATGCATCCGCAACATTGCCTGGCGAAGATAGGCTGCTCATCAATTGATCTGGTGCACATCATGACCAACCCCTGCGATAACCCCGATGACACATCTCCTGGCACTGCGGGTCCCGCGCTGCATGACCCTTTTCGCCGCCGCCTGCTTTCAGCCGCCGTGCTGGCTGCCACGGGCAGCGCCTTGTCCGCTGCCGGCATTCCGCTGGCGGCACTGGCGGCCGGACGGGCATCGGGCGCGGTCACCGCGTTTACCTCGTTGCCTATCTCAACAGCAGACGCCGTGATCGTCGCACCGGGCTATCAGGCCGACCTGCTTTACGCCTGGGGCGACCCGGTTTCCGCAGGTCCGCAAGCCCGGGCGGATGCTTCAGACAATGCCAGCGAACAAAGCCAGCAGGCGGGCATGCACCATGATGGTATGCATTACTTTCCCTTTATCGAGAACGGCCACCTCTCTTCAACGCACGGCCTGCTGTGCGTGAACCACGAATACACCGACGACGGCCTGTTGCATGCCGGCGGCATGGCCAACTGGGATGCGGCAAAAGTGGCCAAGGCGAAAGCGGCTGTCGGCGTCTCAGTGGTCGAAATTCGGCGCGATAAAAATGGCTGGCAGGTGGTGCGCCCGTCAATCTGGGCGCGGCGCATCACGGCGGACACGCCTTGCCGCATTGCGGGCCCGGCGCGTGGTCATGCGGCGATGCGCACGGCCATGGATACGCGCGGCGATTATGTGATCGGCACGCTGGATAACTGCGCCATGGGCTTTACCCCTTGGGGCACTTACCTGACCTGTGAAGAAAACTTCAACGGTTATTTCAAGGCGGACAAAACGCCGAATACCGACCAGCAACGCTACGGCCTGAACGAAAAAACCGCCGGCTGGCGCTGGCATGAGGCCGACGCGCGTTTTGACCTGACGCAGCACCCGAACGAAGCCAACCGCTTCGGCTGGGTGGTCGAGATCGACCCCTGGCATCCTGACCGGGCGCCGGTCAAGCGCACCGCGCTGGGCCGCTTCAAGCACGAAGGCGCCACAGTTACCCAGGCGCGCGATGGCCGTATCGTTGTCTACATGGGCGACGATGAGCGGTTTGAATATATCTACAAGTTTGTCTCGCGTGATCGCTATCAGCATGGAAGCGGTGGGCATGGCGGGCATGCGGAGAACAACCTGCTTGACCATGGCACGCTCTATGTCGCTCGTTTCGATGACCATGGCCAGGGGCGTTGGCTGCCGCTGGTGCACGGCAAAAAGTATGCGCAGGGCGCGCTGACTGCCGAATACGGTTTTGCCGATCAGGGCGATGTAGCCATCCGCTGCCGCCAGGCCGCCGACATCGCAGGCGCGACAAAAATGGACAGGCCGGAGTGGATCGCCGTGCACCCGCACACCGGCGAGGTCTATGTGACGCTGACCAACAACAGCCAGCGTGATGCACAGACTCCTGACCATCATGTCGATGCAGCCAACCCGCGTGCGGCCAACATCTTCGGCCACATTGTGCGCTGGCGCGAAGCCGGGCACGATGCGGCGGCGACGCAATTCACCTGGGATATTTTCGCCCTGGCGGGCGACCCGCAACATGCCGATGGCAACAAGCGGGGCAATATCCAGGGCGATGCCTATGCCAATCCAGACGGCCTATGGTTCGATCCGGCAGGGCGCTTGTGGATACAAACGGATATTTCCACCAGCGCCCTCAACCAGGGCGATTTTGCCAATTTTGGCAACAATCAAATGCTGGTTGCCGATGTGCAGAGCGGCGAAACCCGCCGCTTCCTGACCGGCCCGGCCGGTTGCGAGCTCACCGGCATCACGGCGACGCCCGATGGCCGGACGCTGTTCGTGAATATCCAGCATCCGGGTGAACTGGGCGGCGCACGGTCTGATCCGGCACGCCCGACGGCAATCTCCGCCTGGCCGGCGAACCAGTTTCCGCACGCCGTTGGCGGGCGGCCGCGCTCGGCCACGCTGGCCATCACGCGCGAGGATGGCCAGCCGGTCGTCGGTTGATCGCCTTATGCCGCCTTGCCTTGCAAGGCGTGGTAATCGTTCAAGAAAATCTCCTGCTGCCATGCCGGGCGGGCGGCGAGGCGGTCGATCCAGGCCTGCGTTGCCGGATAGGCTTGCAGGTTCATACCGAGCAGGGCCAGTGCCGCGACATTGCAGCCAAGCGCGATGTCGGCCAGCGAATAGCTGCCGGTCAGAAAATCGTGGCCAGTGAGTTGGCCAGTGAGTTGCTTGTCCAGGATGCCCAGCAAGCCGGTGACTTTGGCAAGTTCCGCTTCAGCCGTCTGGCCGGCCATCTTGGCCATGAACAACGCCATCAATCCCGGCGTAAAGGTGCTGCCCTCCCAGGCCAGCCATTGCTGCACCAGGCCGCGCGCCTTGGCGTCGGCAGGCAGCAGGGGCGTCGGGCCGCGCGTGGCGCACAGGTATTGCATGATGGCAGAGGATTCCCACAGGATGTAGCCGTCATCATCAAGCGTCGGCGTCAGGCCGTTCGGGTTCAGCTTGCGATAGGGCGCATCCAGCGGACGCAGGTCACGGTCCGGGTCCAGGTCGATGACTTCGCAGGGCGCATTCAGTTCGGACAAGGCGATGAGCACCTTGAGCGCGTTATGCGAGCCGGGATGCGTGGCGCGCGGAGTGACGTGGTAAAGCTTGAGCATGGCAATATTCCCCTCGAAAATTTTTATGCGGAGCGCTGAAAATTCCATGACATGGCTGAATTGATCAAGCGCTAGCCTTGATGATCAATTCAACACAAGGTGTTTCCGCTGCCTTTGTCGGCAAGGATAGCGGCCATGAAGCATGAAGCCCGCCTATGATCATAAGATATTAAAGTAGGGCAAATGCCCAGTAAGGAGCGAAGTTGGCCACCGGATATGAAAAAATCGGCTCTGATGAAAAGCAGCTTTGCTACAAGGTGGCCGCGCTAAAAACGCTCTGATAAATCCCCTGAGCAACAGGACAGTCGAGCAAAGTACGCCCAGCTTTGCAGGCCTGGGCTTTGCATTTCCTTTGGTCAGATTCCGCTTTGTGGGCAGGTCTCCTCGCCGTACTGGATGGCGAGACGGTGAACGAACTGAATCTGGCAGAGAGGTAAGACGTGGCACGGAATCCTTTGCGCTGTGTCCTGCTTGCCCGGGAAATAGGTTTTTTATAGCCTCAGTGGTTGGCATGATCGGCAGACATCGGATTCCCGGTGGTTGTCCGTTCGGCGGAGCACGACCCGCTCAGTTTCTTGAGTTCTACGATGACAACGTGCGTGGGTGTTTGGCCAATGTTCTCCCCGATGTGCGTCTGTTCTTCTGACCACATGACATCCCCCTCCTTGAACTCGCGCTTAATTACTTTCCCATCAGGCAAGGTCAGCGTTCGCTTGAATGGACTCAGCGCATAGAGAACAAATGCGGGATGTTTGTGCTGATGCGTCTTCTCTCCAGGGTTGTCGTGATAATCAAGAACTCTGACACACCCGTTTTCCAAGATGATTTTGTATTTGTCGCCATCAGTCCGGACTGCGTCCTGCGCGAATGCGGAAGATGCAAGCAGGGCAGATGCGGTGAAGCCTAAGCTACGTAGCGAGACGGCGATAAGGGCTACTGTTGAACGTTTCATTTTCATCTCCTGAATTTGCGTTGAAATTCTGTTCGGCATGCGCAGTAACGTCTAAGGAATAGCGTTTATCCGCCGCTATCAAAGCTAGGCACAACGATTGTGTGGCGACAGGTAAACCTCGTTGGACTGAACTGCCAGTATGGCGATAGCTAAGTTGATTGTAAGCCGGACGTGGCGGGAGTCAATTGTTTGGCATGATGCCAGAGAGCACCGCAAGGAGGAGCAAGTCACTTTGCCACCCCATGCGTGGATTGACATGAAAGCAAAGATCAATCGAGCACGTGCGAGACCAGTCCATCGGCGAGCTTGGGTTCGAACCAGGTGGATTTGGGCGGCATCACCTGGTTGCTGTCGGCCACGCGCATCAGTTGCTGCATGCCGGTCGGGAACAGGGCGAAAGCCACGGCCATTTCGCCGGAATCGACGCGCTGTTCGAGTTCGCCCAGCCCGCGTATGCCGCCGACGAAATCGATGCGCTTGTCGCGGCGCAGGTCGCTGATGCCGAGTATCGGGCCGAGCAGATGGTCGGACAGCAGCGAGACATCCAGACTGGCCACCGGGTCGTCAGGAATCAGTGGCGGTTTGATGGTCAGCCGATACCACTGGCCGGGCAGGTACATGCCGAACTCGCCGGGGCATGCAGGTTGCACGCGGCTGGCGCTGGTTTCGACCGTGAACGCCTCGCCGAGCCGTATCACCAGCGCCGATTTTTTCAATCCATGCAAATCCTTCACCACACGGTTGTAATCCATGATCTTCATCTGGTGATGCGGAAAAATCACCGCCAGAAAATAATCGGACGATAGCGTGGCCTTGCGCTGCCGCCGCGCCGCCGCAACACGCGAAGCGGCGGCCGAGCGGTGATGGCCGTCGGCGATGTAGAGCGATTCCATGCCGTCGAACACGCGGCCCAGCGCGGCGATGGCGTCCGCGTCTTGCAGCACCCAGATCTGGTGGCGGATGCCGTCTTCCGCCGTGACATCGGCCACCGGCTCACCTTGCGTCGCTGCGGCGATCAGCGCGTCGGCCTGGGCCGATTCAGGATAGGCCAGCAGCACCGGGCCGGTCTGCGCGTTCAGCGCTTCGATCTGGCGCACGCGGTCATCTTCCTTGTCCGGCCGCGTGAATTCATGTTTTCGGATGCGGTTGCTGTCATAGGCGGCGACGCTGGCGGCGGCTACCAGCCCGGTCTGCACATGCGCGCCCATGGTCAGCC
>JBAQUE010000268.1:0-3947 GCA_049297315.1 Rugosibacter sp. | reverse complement strand
GCCCTTGACCTTCAGGTCCTTGATCACGGTGACAGTATCGCCGTCCTGAAGCTCATTGCCGACGGCATCGCGGATGCTGGCCTGTTGCTCCGCACTTTCTGTGTTGGTCGCGTCCTTGGGCCACTCGTGGGCGCATTCCGGGCAGATATACATGTTGCCGTCTGCATAGGTGAATTCAGAACTGCATTTTGGGCATTTGGGCAATGTGCTCATGGGCGTTTCCTGTCAGTGGGTGTAAGTAGTGTACCGCGTTGCCGGGGCTTGTCTCTTGTCGTGCAATTCAACCTGGAAACCGTAGTTGGACGAAAGCCAATAGCCATCGGTCGGTTGAACATCTGATCAGCGGTCAACTGCGGTTCCTGGGTTCAAATATTCCGGTTCTGTTTGAGCAGGTCATAGGCCAGCTGAATCTCCTTGGCCTGTTCGGTCGCCATGGCGATCATGTCTTCGGGCAGGCCTTGGCCAATCAATTTGTCCGGGTGGTACTGGCTGATCAGCTTGCGGTAGGCGCGCTTGATTTCCTGGTCTGTATTTTCCTTGGTGACACCCAGTGCCTTGTAGGCATCATCCAGCGCCGTAGCTGTACTGGGCTTTCCCCCGGCAAAATGGGTTTGGTTCAGCACCATGTCGATCAATTGCCTGAACGTGGCCTGGTCATACCCAAGGCGGGTGGCGATATCGGCAAGCAGGGATTCTTCTGCCTGATGGATCTGTCCATCCGCCAGCGCCATCACGATCAGATAAACCAGCAATACCTGCTTGAGATGCCGGGTATGCCCGCAAACGGACATGAAGCGGGTGCAGGCCGCATCCAGATCAAATGCAGGTTCGGCGCCACGCTTGAACAAGGTAATGGCCTGCATGCGATGTTCTGTGGTCATGCCCATCTTTTGCATCAACGCCTCGGCGTGGTTGACCTCGTTTTGCGAGACATGCCCATCCGCCTTGGCCAGCTTGCCCATCGAAATGAACAGCGTCTCAATGAACACCGTTTGCCGCAGCGCGTTCTGCAGCGGATTCATCCCGCCAGCGCCATAGGCCCTCATGCGGTCAATCACTGAGCCGGTGAACAGGCAGGCGATCGCGCCGAAGAACCCGAAAAAGTAGTACCCGACAATGAAGCCGATGAGCTTGAACAAGGGCGACTCCCGAAAAGCAAAAAGCCATCCGCGAAGGATGGCTAAGTGCAGGATTCTTTGGCTCCTCGACCTGGGCTCGAACCAGGGACCTACGGATTAACAGTCCGGCGCTCTACCGACTGAGCTATCGAGGAATTGCAAGAGGCGCGATTATAGCGATGCTGCCTTGGGCGCGCAATACCTTTTACGGCTTCACCACGGCGGCGATGGCGGTGGCGACGTAATCGATGTTCTTGCTGTTCAGCGCCGCGAGGCAGATGCGGCCGGTGCCGACGGCGTAGATGCCGAATTCGGCCTTGAGCCGTTCGACCTGCTGGGCAGTCAGGCCGGTGTAGGAAAACATGCCGCGCTGTTTGACGACAAACGAAAAGTCTTGCGCCACACCCAGTGCCTTGAGCTTGTCCACCAGGGCGATGCGCATGGCGCGGATGCGTTCGCGCATGGCGGCCAGTTCGTTTTCCCATTGCTGGCGGAGCGCCGGGTTGGAAAGTACGGCGGCGACGATGGCGCCGCCGTGGGTGGGCGGGTTGGAGTAGTTGGTGCGGATCACGCGCTTGATTTGCGACAGCACGCGGGCGGATTCGTCCTTGCTTTCGGTGACCAGCGTCAGCGCGCCGACACGTTCGCCATACAGCGAAAAGGATTTTGAAAAGCTGCTGGAAACCAGGAACTGGAGGCCGGACGCGGCGAACAGGTTGAGCGCGACGGCGTCTTCGGCGATGCCATCGGCAAAGCCCTGATAGGCCATGTCGATGAAGGCAATCAGGTTTTTGGCGCGGATGACATCGACGACTTGTTGCCACTGTGCGGCATCCAGGTCTGCGCCGGTCGGGTTGTGGCAGCAGGCATGCAGGACGATGATGGTGTTGGCGGGCAGGCTTTCCAGGCAGGCCTGCATGCCGGCGAAGTTCACGCGTTTGCTGGCAGCGTCGTAGTAGGGATAATTGTCTACGGTGAAGCCCGCCGATTCAAACAGGGCGCGGTGATTTTCCCAGCTCGGGTCACTGATATAGATTTTGCTGGCGGGGTACAGGCGTTTGAGAAAATCCGCGCCGACCTTGAGCGCGCCCGTGCCGCCGAGGGCTTCGATGGTGACTGCGCGGCCTTCCTTGAGCAGCGCTGCATCGGTGCCAAACATCAGGTTTTGTACGGCGGTGTTGTAGCCGGCGAGGCCTTCAATGGCCTGGTAGCCGCGCGCGGGCATGGTTTCCAAGCGGGCTTTCTCGGCGGCCTTGACGGCATCCAGCAGGGGAATCTTGCCGTTGTCATCGTAATACACGCCCACGCCAAGATTGACCTTGGTGGTGCGCGTATCGGCGTTGAAGCCTTCGGTCAGGCCAAGAATGGGGTCGCGGGGAGCCAGTTCGACGGCGGCAAAAATCGATGTCATGGAAATTCCAGAAAAGTAAGGGCGAGCGGGAAAAGTCGGCGCTGGCGATACGGCGGTTAAACGCGTGCATTACGCCTTATTCGAGCACCTGGGCGCGAAGCGCGCAATAATACCCGAATCAGCGCAGTTTTCGGGCGGACGGCCACCCGATGCGCGTCCGTTATTGAACAAGCAAAAGCAGTCAGACATGGGGTTGCGGCGTGGCAGAGGTTATTGATTTCAAAGAGCGGGTCGTCACATTCGATGGCAGCCCGTTCCGTTTGCATCAGCCATTTCCCCCGGCGGGCGACCAGCCGGAGGCGATTCGCCTGCTCACCGAGGGGATCAACGACGGCTTGTCGTTCCAGACCCTGCTCGGGGTGACGGGATCGGGCAAGACCTACACGATGGCCAATGTCATCGCCCGGCTGGGCCGGCCGGCGCTGGTGCTGGCGCCCAACAAGACGCTGGCGGCGCAGTTGTATGCGGAATTCCGCGAGTTCTTTCCGGAAAACGCGGTCGAGTATTTCGTCTCCTACTACGATTATTACCAGCCAGAAGCCTATGTGCCGGCGCGCGATTTGTTCATCGAGAAGGATTCGGCGATCAACGAGCATATCGAGCAGATGCGTCTGTCGGCGACCAAGAGCCTGCTTGAGCGGCGCGATGTGGTGATCGTGTGTTCGGTCTCGGCGATTTACGGGATCGGCGATCCGGTGGATTATCACAGCATGATTTTGCATTTGCGCCAGGGCGAGAAAACCGGCCAGCGCGAGATCATCCGCCGGCTGACCGAAATGCAGTATGAGCGCAATGAGGTGGACTTCCGCCGCGGCGTCTATCGCGTGCGTGGCGATGTGATTGACATTTTCCCCGCTGAAAATGCCGAGAATGCGGTCCGCATCACCTTGTTCGACGACGAAATCGAAACGCTGACGCTGTTTGACCCGCTGACCGGCCATACCAGGAAGAAGCTCGGCCGCTTTACGGTGTTCCCCGCCAGCCATTACGTCACGCCGCGCGCCACGGTCATCAAGGCCATTGAAGCGATCAAGCACGAGTTGCGCGAACGCATCGAGTTTTACGCCCACGAGCAGAAGCTGGTGGAATTGCAGCGCATCGAGCAGCGCACGCGGTTTGACCTGGAAATGCTTGACCAGCTGGGCTTTTGCAAAGGCATCGAAAACTATTCGCGGCACTTGTCCGGGCGGCAGCCCGGCGAGCCGCCGCCGACGCTGTATGACTACCTCCCGCCGGACGCGATCATGTTTGTCGATGAATCGCATGTGGCGATTCCGCAGGTCGGCAGCATGTACAAGGGCGACCGCGCGCGCAAGGAAAACCTGGTGAACTACGGGTTTCGCCTGCCTTCGGCGATGGACAACCGGCCGTTGAAATTCGAGGAATTCGAAAGGCTGATCCCGCAGACGGTGTTTGTC
>JBAQUE010000267.1:0-2368 GCA_049297315.1 Rugosibacter sp. | reverse complement strand
ATTTTGCTGTGTATTTCGCCGAGGCGTGGCCCACGCACACGCTCGCGCTCCCCTTTGTTTTGGTTGCTTACGTTGCGCTTATTACTAAATTCTTGATCGGAGACTGAATCATGGCCGCTGTTGATTTTGCAGCAATCGGAGACCTTTTAACCCCGCTGTTGACGGCATCCACTGTTTACGGTGACGCGCTGGTGCCGCTCGGGCGCACCTGCCTAGCGCTCTCGTTAATTCTCGCCGTACTGCCGGCGGTGTATTCCTGGTGGGCTGGCAATGTGGCCGGCGCAACCGCAAAGATCGTGCGCGCCATGCTCATTGCCTGGTTGCCGCTGTTCCTGCTGGCCAGTAACAACTGGCTCATGAGTAGCGGCGCAATCGCTCACTTTTTTCAATCCGAAGTCACGCAACCCTTGTCCGCCAAGGGTGGCGCTGTGGGTGAGGGCGGAGACATTATTAAGAACACCATCAGCAAGATCGGGAATTCGATTTGGGGCGGCGATCTCACGGGAGCCGCGAAGTCTGAAAAAAGCGGCTGGGAAAAAGCCAAGACGTTTTTTTCCAACCCGGTCGAGGCGATCGGTGGCGCGATGTTCAATGTGATGCTCGATTTCCTGTTTCGAATTATCTTAACGGGCATCGCTTTGTTTCTCTCGGTTGCGCTGTTGTTCGCCCTATTTTCACCTCTCCTGATGCTTCAGATCGGCATCATCTTCGGGCCAATTCTTGTCTGCTGGTTGCCCTTCGAGCCCTTGTCGGGGCTCGCAAAGACGTGGTTAAAGTTTATGGTCACGTCGGGCATGAGCCTCGCCGTCGGCGTGCTGCTCGCGCTGCTCGCTGGCACCAGCATCGACAACTTTATTACCACCATCAGCACCTTAAATGCTGACCCCGACCTGCCGTTCACCATGACCGTTGCCGCCAAGCTCGGCGGCTTTTTGTCGAATGCCGCTGTCATGATTTTCATTGGCGTCATGCTCTTCCGCGCCGACAGCATCGCTGGCGCGCTGGTCGGCGGCGCGAGCGGGGGCGGTGGCGGGGTAGGCGCAGCGATCATCAACCGGGTCAGCAAAGGAAAGGGAGGTGGGAAAGATAAACCTGCTGCACCACCGAAAAAGTAAATAAACAAATCATTCACTGAAAGGACTGAAAATGAAGAACTGGATTATCAAGAATCGGGGACACCTGGTGCGCCTGCTTGTGGCCGGCGCTGGGCTTGCCACCCTGGCTGGCGTGGTGGCCTTGCGGCCAACCACGAACACGCTGGCCGACTTGCAGGCCGCAAGAGATTCCGTGTTCGCAAAACAAAACCAAAATCAGGCGGTAGGAAAGGAAATGAAATGATGAAAACGTGCATTTTTTTAGCAGCACTCGCAGTCACCACCGTGTCGCACGCGGGTGACTACGACATCAGCGCGAACGGGAATACCCGTAACGGCACCCTTGGCCAAGGCCAAGTGGACGAAGGCGTGGTGGTCAACGTCCGACTCGTCAAGGTCGAGCCATCAAACATGGCCCAGGCCACAGGCACCGGCATTGGCGCTGCCCTTGGCGCCGCCGCAGGCAATCAGCTGGGGCGGAACGGCGGGAACTACGCCGCAACGGCGCTGGCGGGCGTGCTGGGCGGGGTGGCTGGCAACATCGCAACCGACATGATTGCGCAGGATACCGCGCAGGAGGTCATCATCAGAAAGGCCAATGGCCAGATGGTCGTTATCACTCAGGCTGAATCCAGTTTAGGTGTAGGGCAGCAGGTTTATCTTGTCGATTCGGCAGGCAAGACCCGCGTGATTCCTCGATGATGCTGATTCATATTCATGGGATACCCAGCACGGCAAAAACCGCCGTGCTGGGCCGCTCTGGCCGGCGTTGCCCTGAGCCAATGATGATGCCATTGTCTCAGCCCTGCCGGGGGCCGGTCGCTATACTCTACCGCGCTCCGCTTGCTAAAGGCAAAGCCTTCCGGCCACGGTGTTTCGTGGCTATTCGCGCGCTCCGCTTGCTCTCGACGCCACGAAACGCCGACGCCTGCGCGCTTTCGCTTGCATCGCAAACCGCGCACCGTTGCCGGAGCGCCAAGGGCAAGACGGGCAAGACGAAAGGCAAAGGCAAATGCAAAACCGTTTTTTCTTCCAGCCGGAAAACCATTCATTTTGCATCTCCTTTCGGAGAGGTGAATCCTGATTTTCGGAGCCGCCAAAGCCAGTCTGGAAGGGCAGCGGGTAAAAGCAGCACGCCGTCGCGCCAGCCCGGCACCGGTGTTCATAACAGTTCAAGCGGGCAAAAGCAGCCCGCTCGAACTGTTACAAAGCTTCCGGGAAACCGCCGATCTGTCACGCCGTCCTGCAACCCGCTAAACGCCCTTCCTGACTGG
>JBAQUE010000266.1:0-18909 GCA_049297315.1 Rugosibacter sp. | reverse complement strand
TCCTGTGGTGGGACTCGATTGAGGATGAAGCGCACATGGCGGATTACGGAATCGCCGCAGATCCTGTTTGCTGGATGCAGATTGGTTACGCCTCTGGTTTTAGCAGCGCATTCTTTGGACGCCGTGTCATCTATCGGGAGGTCGAATGTGCCGCTATGGGCCATGAGGCTTGCCGTATCGTGGGCAAGCCCGTCGATGAGTGGGACGATGCTCAAGAAGATCTGCGTTTTTTTGATGCCCAGCCTTTTGCCAATCGTAAATTAATCAGCCTTGGCTCAGAAAAATCCGCATTCACAGGGGACGCAGACAACAAACCTGTTTCTGGAAAAGCGCCCAAGTCACGTTATAAACGGCGCGAACTGATTGGGTCGTCAGCGCCCTTTAATAGCATTTGCCATATGATTGACCGCGTTGCCAGCACCACTACGCCCGTTTTGTTACTGGGAGAAACCGGGGTAGGCAAGGAGATTTTTGCACAGACACTGCACTCAGTCAGTCCGCGCGCAGACAAGCCATTCGTTGCCGTCAATTGCGCCGCAATACCTGAACAACTGATTGAGGCCGATTTATTTGGCGTAGAGAAAGGGGCATTTACCGGCGCAACAGCTTGTCGGCCAGGCCGCTTCGAACTTGCAGATGGCGGTTCCTTGTTTCTCGATGAAATCGGTTGCCTAAGCCTCGCCGCACAAAGCAAACTTCTGCGGGTATTACAGGAGGGCGAGGTCGAACGCGTCGGCAGCACAAAGTCGCGCCATCTCGATGTGCGCATCATCGCGGCAACCAACACTGACCTTGAAACAGCCGTTGCCAAAGGTAACTTCCGTCAGGATTTGCTGTTCCGGCTCAATGTCTTTCCGATATCCATCCCCCCCCTGCGGGAACGGCGCGAAGACATCCCCATCCTTGCGGGGTATTTCGTACGTCGCTACTGCGAGATACACAATCGCCAGCGCACCGGATTTACCGAACGCGCCTTGGAAGCCCTGCTCTCGTACGACTGGCCAGGCAATGTGCGTGAGATCGAAAATGTTGTCGAACGCGCGATTATTCTCTCGTCTGAAGGAGGGTCAATGGATATTGGTCACCTTCCCACAGCGGTTGCAACGCGGGTCATACGAAATCCATCCCCAACCGAGATACCAGAATCCCGGCCAAGATCGCGCGCACGAACGCTTGTCATGCCAATCAGATCTTCTCAGCATATTTTTACTCCGGCAACCACCCCTGTTTCTCTTGATACGCCTCTAGGTACATCACTGCAACAAGTGATAGAGAAGCATAGGGGCAACCTGTCAGCAGCCGCTAGAGAATTGGGTATCAGTCGTGCTCAGATCGCTTATCGGGCCCAAAGGTTGGGACTGGCCACATTGTTTCGACGCAGAACATAGATGGGGTTTGTCCGATACGCCGTTAAGTACCGCATGAAAAGAAAAGCCTAGCGCCGCACGACGATCGAACCCAGCCCCAGGCTTTCACGTACTTGGTCACTGGCTTGCCGGGCGGCAAGCGCATCGGACCAGGGGCCGAGTTGCACACGGAACACGCTGCCTGCCGCTTCGATGACCAGCTTGTCGCCGAGTGCACCGAGTTCGCGCGCCAGATGGGTACGCAGAACTTCGGCATTGTCGCGGTTGGCAAAGGCGCCCAACTGAACGTAATGCCCACTTGCCCGGCTCACTTCGGGCAGGGAAGGCGCTGTGGATTGTGTCGTGCTTATCCGGGCAATCGGATCAGGTTGTGGAGTCGCCGCAGCAACTGCCGTTGCGGCCGTAGTCTCTTGTCCCGGCAATAGCCTTTCCACCTCGACCTGCGTGCTGCCTTCGGCAAGGTAGCCCAGCTTGTAGGCCGCCGTCCAGGAAAGATCAATCAGCCGGTCGGCATGGAACGGCCCGCGGTCATTCACGCGCACAACCACCGACTTGCCATTGCGCGGATTGGTGACGCGCACATAGGAAGGGATAGGCAAGGTGGGGTGCGCGGCGGTCATGCCATACATGTCATATGATTCGCCGCTGGAGGTTTTCTGGCCGTGGAATTTGCGGCCATACCAACTGGCGATACCCTCTGCCTTGTAGGGCGTGTTGGCAGCCAGGGGCACATAATTTTGGCCGAACACTGAATAGGGTTTATTGGCAAAACGATGCAAAGGTTCGTCGTGTGGCACGGCATCGGGAATCGCATCAATGTTCTCGGGCGGATTGTCGCCCGGGCCATCGTCCTTGTAAAAACCGCCGCCGCGCTTGGTCACCACGGGCGGCTTTTTGCCTGGCGCTGGAAAAGTCGGCGCTGGTGACACGGCGGCAGGACTTGTACTGCGCCCATCCACCGGACGGGGCGGCTGTGAACCGCAGGCAGCAAGCAGCAAGGCAAGCAGGGCGGTTGATATACGGGCAGCATATTGCTGGCGCTTGGGCACAAGGGAAATCGTCGCGCTCATTTCTGCACCAGCATGCGGTTTTTATGGATGGACATCAGGATGCCGATGCCGATGAACAGCGTCACCAGCGCGGTGCCGCCATAACTCACCAGCGGCAGCGGCACGCCGACCACCGGCAGGATGCCGGAGACCATGCCCATGTTGACGAAAACATAGGTGAAAAAAATCATCGTGATCGCCCCGGCCAGCAGGCGGCCGAAAAGCGTCGTGGCATTCGCGGCGATCATCAGGCCGCGGCCGATCAGGAACCCGTAAAGCGTGAGCAACAGCAAGTTGCCGAGCAAACCGAATTCTTCCGCGAAGACGGCGAAGATGAAATCGGTATGCCGCTCGGGGATGAATTCCAGTTGCGCCTGCGTGCCCGCGCGCCAGCCCTTGCCAAAGAGGCCGCCGGAGCCGATGGCGATGGTGGATTGGATGATGTGAAAGCCCTTGCCCAGCGGATCCTTTTCCGGATCCAGCAGCATCAGGATGCGATTGCGCTGATAGTCGTGCAGAAAACTCCAGGCTACGGGCGCTGCGGCGAGTGCGGCCAGCGCCATGCCGGCAAGGATTTTCCACGAGAGGCCGGCGAGGAAAATCACATAGAAACCCGCCGCCAGCACCAGCACCGCCGTACCAAGATCGGGCTGGCGGACAATCAGCGCGACCGGGATCAACAACAATACGGTGGCGATCACATAATCAAACGGCCGCCGGTGGGTTTCGCGCTGATGGAAGAACCAGGCCAAGAGCAACGGCATGGCGATTTTCATGATTTCCGAAGGCTGCGCGCGCATGAAGCCGATGTCCAGCCAGCGCCGCGCGCCTTTGGAAATGTCACCGAACAAGGCCACGGCAATCAGCAGCAGCACGCCGACCAGATAGATGGGGACTGCAAGACTGGCCAGCCGTTGCGGCGGTACGCCGGCCAGGATGCGCATGACGACCAGCGCCACTCCGACGTTCATCAGTTGCGCGCCCATGTGCTCGGGCGATGCGCTGCCCATGATGCCGATGGCCAGCAACAAAAGCAGGCCGCTGATGGCCAGCAAGGGCAAGTCAAGCGGCTCAATCAACCGCCGCCACAAGTTACGCAGGGTGTTGCTCATTCATCATCCCTTTCGACAGCGGCCGCATCGACTGGCGCCGGTGCGGCAGGGCGCTTGCCCAACAGGTAATAGTCAAGCACCTGGCGGGCGATGGGGGCGGCCGCCTGGGCGCCAAAGCCGCCATTTTCAACCAGCACGGCCAGCGCGATTTTCGGCGCATCCGCCGGCGCGAAGGCGATGAACAAGGCGTGATCACGCAGCGCCTGCTTGATGGCATGGTGCTTGTAATCGGCGCCCTTGAGTGAGTACACCTGGGCAGTACCGGTCTTGCCCGCCGCAACATATTCGGCGCCGGCGAACGCGCGGGCTCCCGTGCCCTCCTTGATGACGCCGATCATGGCCTGTTTGATGGTTTCAATATGTTCGGGGTTCAAGTCGAGCGTCTTCACGGGTTGTGGTTCGATCAACTTGTGCACCCCCGTGCGGCTATCGGTGATGAACTTGACCAGATGCGGACGGAACATGACACCGTTATTGGCCAGCGTCGCGACGGCCTGCGCCAGCTGGATTGGCGTGTACGCGTTATAGCCCTGGCCGATGCCGATGGAGATTGTTTCGCCGGCATACCACTTCTGCTGCTCACGGGTTTTGAAACGTTTTTTCTTCCATTCCTGCGAGGGCAAGATGCCTTCCGACTCGCCGGCAATGTCGATGCCGGTGCGGCTGCCGAAACCGAAGGTACCCATGAAACGGGCGATGTTGTCTATCCCCAGGTCATTCGCCAGCATGTAGTAGTAGGTATCGCAGGATTCGACGATGGAGCGGTACATGTCCACCGTGCCATGCCCGCCTTTCTTGTCATCGCGAAAAGTGTGGTTGCCGAAGGTATAAAACCCGGGGTCGAAAATGGTTTGCTGCGGCGTACGCTTGCCATAGGTCAGCGCGGCCAGCGCCATGAAGGGCTTGAAGGTGGAGCCTGGCGGATAGGCGCCGTTCAGCGCGCGATTCACCATGGGCTTGTCTTCCGACTCGTTGAGGTCTTTCCAGCTCTGCGTGTCAATCCCATCGACAAACAGGTTCGGGTCATAGTTGGGCATTGAGACCAGCGCCAGGATGCCGCCCGTCGATGGCTCAATCGCCACCAACGCACCACGCCTGTCGCCAAAGGCCTGCTCGGCAACGCGCTGCAGTTCGGCATCTATGGTCAGCGTCAGCTTGTTGCCCGGTACAGGCGGGGTACGCGCCAGGGTGCGCACCGCACGCCCGCCGGCGTCGACCTCGACTTGCTCGAACCCCGTAATGCCATGCAGCTCGAACTCGTAATGCTGCTCCAGGCCGGTCTTGCCAAAGTAATCGGTGCCACGGTAGTTGGCTTCCTGTTCGGCCGCTTCGATTTTTTCCACATCGCGATCCGTGCTGCGCCCGATATAGCCGAGCGCGGCAGAGGCAAAAGCGCCATTGGGATAATGGCGGAACAGCCGCGCCTTGATTTCCATGCCGGGAAAGCGGTAGCGGCGGGCGACGAATTTCGCCACCTCCTCATCGGTCAGTTTGGTGCGTATCGGCAGCGACTCGAAATTCTTGTTCTCTTCCAGCAATTTCTTGAAACGCTTGCGGTCACGGGGCTGGATGTCGATGATCGTGGCCAGGCTTTCAATCGCTTGATTCAGGTTATCAACACGGGCTGGCGTGATTTCCAGTGTGTAGGCGGAATAATTGTTTGCCAGCACGATATCGTTGCGGTCAACGATAAATCCCCGGTTGGGCACGATCGGCACGAGGGAAATACGGTTCTCTTCGGCACGCGTCTGGTAGTAGGCGTGCTGGATGATTTGCAACCAGACCAGGCGGGCAACCAGCAGGAAAAAACAGAGCAACACAAACCCGCCGGCAATGGCCAGGCGCGACCGGAATTGTTTAAGCTCGCCCTCGGCATGATTCAATTTCATCACGGGTCAGATCGGACGATGGACGTCTTTTTCTTCCGGCTGGAACTGTGGCGCCAGCAATGCATAAGTTAATGGATGCCACAGCAGGGCAGCCGTAACACTGGAAAGGAACCACAGCAAGCCGGGAAACTCCGCACCACCCAACATGCGCGCGCAGAGCATGATGAGTTGCGCGCCCAACAGTAGCGGCAGGATTTGCAAGGCCTGTTGCGCCAGCGGAAACCAGAGTACGCGGCGCGACCACCCACCTGCCGCAAAAGCGAGAACGACATACGCCAAGGCATGCTGCCCCATCACGCTGGCATCGATGACATCCATCAACAGGCCCAGAATGAATCCGCTACCCATGCCTATTTTGCGTGGTTGATGCATACACCAGAACGTCAACACCAGCGCCACCCAGTCAGGCACGCCGGGCAGGCGGCCAAAGGGGATGGCATTGAGAAACAACGCCAGGCACAAGGTCAGCAGGATGAACCAGTTTCTGGCCGGCAATAGGATACGGCGGGAAGAATGCGTAGGTTGCATCAGTGAGCGCCTCCTTTTGCGCGCGAACTTTTTACCGGCGCGTCGGCCGGAGCCAGGACGCTGTCCAGTCCGGGTGGCAATGGTGTACTCGAGCCGAGCACCATCACCAGGCTGTTGTACTCGACCCCAGCCAACGGCACACAGAGGATATGGGCAAAAGCGCCGCCATTATCACGGTCTATCTTGGCGACTTTCGCGACCGGCAGGCCCGGCAGGTAAATACCGTCCAACCCCGAGGTAAGCAAAATGTCACCCGTCTGCACATCCGCATTGACTGCGGTAAAGCGCATTTCCATATGCCCCCCGCCAGCGCCGGACAGCACGGCGCGCAAACCATTGCGCTGCACCTGTACAGGAATCGCTTGTTGCTTGTCGGTCAGCAATGTTACTTCCGCCATCAGCGGGAAACTGCGCGTCACCTGTCCGATGACGCCATGTTCGTCCACCACCGCCTGGCCAGCCTGGATGCCATGACGCAAGCCTTTGTTGATAATCACCCGGCGCGAAAACGGATCGCGTGCGGCATAGATGATCTCGACAAGCTGGCCACTCACCGGCTGACGTTCACGCATGTCGAGCAAGGCCCGCAGGCGACGGTTTTCATCTTCCAGATGCCGTTGGCGCAGCAGCAACCGGGCTGCCTCCAGCTGCTGCAGGTGCAATGCTGCATTTTCCTTTTGCAGCGAGGACAGGCGCACAAAGTAGGCGCCAAAGTCCCCGGCTATTTCAAGCGGTAATGCGGCGGCGCGCTGCAACGGCCAGATCGCGGTAGCCGCCGCGAGACGCACCCATTCCAGCGTATGGAAGCGCAAATCGGCAACCAGCAGGACCACGGAAAGGGCGGCAAAAAAAAGCAGCCGCACGAGCGGCGCCGGGCCCCGCTTGAAGAAGGGTGGCGGAGTATGGCCAGTTACGGACATCAAGGCGATGAGGTTCCCGAAAATGCAAGCCCTGACGCTGCACATGCAGCGCCAGGGCGAACGCTACATGGTAAGCGCTTTACTCGTTGGCAAAAATACTGCCGAGTTTGTCCATCTTTTCCAGCGCGAGCCCAGATCCGCGGGCGACGCAGGTCAGCGGGTCGTCGGCAATAATCACCGGCAGGCCGGTTTCCTCAGTCAGCAAGCGGTCCAGATCTTGCAGCAAGGCGCCGCCGCCGGTGAGCACCATGCCACGTTCGGCGATGTCGGCGCCCAGCTCCGGCGGGGTTTTTTCCAGTGCATCCTTGACTGCCTTGACCACCTGATTGAGCGGCTCGGAAAGCGCTTCCAGCACTTCGTTGGAAGAAATGGTGAACTTGCGCGGGATGCCTTCGGCGCGGTTGATGCCGGAGACTTCCATTTCCTTGACTTCGCTGCCGGGGAAAGCCGAACCGATGTGCTTCTTGATGTTCTCGGCGGTGTTGTCGCCGATCTGCATGCCGTAGTTGCGGCTGATGTAGGAGATGATCGCCTCGTCGAACTTGTCGCCACCGACGCGCACCGAATTCGCATAGACCATGCCGCCCAGCGAGATGACGCCGACTTCTGTCGTGCCGCCGCCGATATCCACCACCATCGAACCGGTCGCATCCGACACCGGCAGCCCGGCGCCAATCGCCGCCGCCATGGGTTCCTCGATCAGATACACCTGCGAGGCGCCGGCGCCAATCGCCGATTCGCGGATGGCGCGGCGCTCCACCTGGGTTGAGCCGGAAGGCACGCAAATGATGATGCGCGGCGAGGGCGACAGCAGCCGCGATTCATGCACCCGCTTGATAAATTGCTTGAGCATCTGCTCGGTGACGGTGAAGTCGGCGATCACGCCATCCTTCAGCGGGCGGATCACCGAAATTTCCTTCGGGTTGCGGCCGATCATGGATTTGGCTTCGTGGCCGACCGCCTGGATGGTTTTCTTGGCGTTGGGACCGCCTTCAATGCGGATGGCGACCACCGACGGCTCATCAAGCACGACACCCTTGCCGCGCATGTAGATCAGCGTGTTGGCGGTGCCCAGGTCAATCGCCAGATCATTGGAAAAATAGGAGCGCAAGAAACTGAACATGATGGTCCCGTAAAAGGCTTTGCCCAAAACGGGCAGAAGCAAAAAAGAAGGCGCTTATAATACCCCATCGCGCTGCACGACCCTGGCTTCACGCGGGCGTCTGGCGCTGATTTTCCTATCTTGTTCACAACTTCAGTCCGTGGCCCATTTATGTCCTTGAACCCAGCAGGCGTCGCCCGCATCGCGCGGCTTGCACGCATCGAACTTTCCCTGGCGGAAGTGGTAACCGCAGAGCAACAGCTCAACGGTATTCTCGGTTTCATTGAAAGTCTGCAGGCGGTTGATACCACGGGCATCGAGCCGATGGCGCATGCCGTCGATGTGGTGCAACGCCTGCGCCCGGACGTGGTGACCGAAACCGATCGGCGCGCTGATTTTCAAGCCGTGGCGCCGGAAGTTGAAAATGGCCTTTATCTTGTGCCCAAGGTTATCGAATGATCAACGCCAGCCTGAAAGCCTTATCCAATGCGCTGGCGCAGAAGAAAATCTCCGCTGTCGAACTGGCGACACTGTTTCTCGACCGCATCGAGCGCCTGAATCCGACGCTGAACGCCTTCATCACCACCGACCGCGAAAAGACGCTGGCGCAGGCGCGGCAAGCGCTTGCAAAAGTCGGCGCTGGCGACACGGCGCCCAACCCATTGAGCGGCATTCCGCTGGCGCACAAGGACATCTTCTGCACGCAGGGCTGGCGCACCACTTGCGGTTCGAAAATGCTGGCCAATTTTGTCTCGCCGTACGATGCGCACGTGGTCGAACGCATGGCCGCCGCTGGCATTGTCACGCTGGGTAAGCTCAACATGGACGAATTCGCCATGGGCTCGTCGAACGAACCCTCGTTCTTCGGCGCCGTCACAAACCCGTGGGATCAATCGCGCGTGCCGGGCGGATCCTCCGGCGGCTCGGCAGCGGCCATTGCGGCGCGGCTGGCGCCTGCGGCCACTGGCACGGACACCGGAGGCTCGATCCGCCAACCCGCCGCCCTGTGCGGCCTGACTGGCTTGAAACCCACCTATGGTGTGGTATCGCGCTACGGCATGATCGCCTTCGCCTCCAGCCTCGACCAGGCCGGCCCGATGGCCAAAAGCGCGGAAGACTGCGCGCTGCTGCTCACCGCGATGGCCGGTTTCGACGCCCGCGATTCCACCTCGCTGGAACGCCCCAATGAAGATTACAGCTGCGATCTCGCCCGGCCGCTGGCCGGGCTGAAAATCGGCTTGCCGAAAGAATTCTTTGGCGAGGGCATGGATGCCGATGTGCGCGCCGCCGTCGACGCGGCGCTGGATGAATACCGCAAGCTCGGCGCCACCACCGTTGACGTCAGCCTGCCCAATTCGGCGCTGTCCGTGCCTGCGTATTACGTCATCGCCCCGGCCGAGGCAAGTTCCAATCTGTCGCGCTTCGACGGCGTGCGTTATGGCTATCGCGCACCGGAATACACGGATCTCGCCGACATGTATTCCAAAACCCGCGCGCAGGGTTTCGGCGCCGAGGTCAAGCGCCGCATCCTGATTGGCACTTATGTGCTCTCGCACGGCTATTACGACGCGTATTACCTGCAAGCGCAAAAGATTCGCCGTCTCATCGCCGCCGACTTTACCGAGGCTTTCAAACAATGCGATGTCATCATGGGCCCGACCTCGCCTTCCGTGGCCTTCGCCTTCGGCGCGAAAAATGCCGACCCGGTGCAGATGTATCTCTCGGATATCTACACCATCTCGACCAACCTCGCCGGGTTGCCGGGCATGTCGCTGCCCTGCGGTTTTGGCAATAACAGCATGCCCGTCGGCCTGCAAATCATCGGCCGCTGGTTTGACGAGGCCAAAATGCTCAATGTCGCGCACCAATACCAGCAAGTCACCGATTGGCACACCCGCATGCCGGAGGGCCTGGCATGAGCAATACAAAATGGGAAGTCGTCATCGGACTGGAAACCCACACCCAGCTTAAAACGCAATCGAAAATCTTTTCCGGCAGCAGCATCGCGTTTGGCGCACCGCCGAATGCCCAGGCCAGCGCCATTGATATCGCCCTGCCCGGCGTACTGCCCGTGCTGAATCGCGAAGCCGTGGTCTGCGCCATCAAGTTTGGCCTGGCCGTCGGCGGCCAGATTGCGCCACGCTCGATTTTTGCGCGCAAGAATTATTTCTACCCTGATCTGCCCAAGGGCTACCAGATCAGCCAGTTTGAAACGCCGGTTGTTTCTGGCGGCGGGTTGTTGATAAAACTCGGCGCTGGCGAGACGGCAGCTGAGAAGTTTGTGCGCCTCACGCGCGCGCATCTGGAAGAAGACGCGGGCAAATCGTTGCATGAAGATTTCCATGGCAAGACCGGCATCGACCTGAACCGCGCCGGCACGCCGCTGCTGGAAATCGTTTCCGAGCCTGACATGCGCTCGTCCGCCGAGGCGGTCGCCTATGCCAAGGCCTTGCACGCCCTGGTGCAGTGGATCGGCATTTGCGATGGCAACATGCAGGAAGGCTCGTTCCGCTGTGACGCGAATGTCTCGGTGCGCCCGTTCGGGCAAAAGGAATTTGGCACGCGGCGCGAGATCAAGAATCTCAATTCCTTCCGCTTCATGCAGCAGGCGATTGATTTTGAAGTGCAATGGCAGATCAACGAAATTGAAGAGGGCCGCACTATTCAGCAAGCCACCGTGCTGTTCGACCCGGACAGCGGCGAGACGCGCGCCATGCGCAGCAAGGAAGACGCACACGATTACCGCTATTTTCCCGACCCGGATTTGCTGCCGCTGGAAATCACACCGGCCTGGATTGACGAGGTCCAGTCTTCCCTGCCGGAATTGCCGCAGCAACTGGAGGCGCGTTTTGAAACTGACTATGGCCTGTCCGCCTATGACGCGGCCACATTGACGGCATCGCGCGAAATGGCAGCCTACTTCACGGCGACGCTGGATGTTGCCGGCATTGACAACGCCAAGCTCTGCGCCAATTGGGTCATGGGCGAAGTAACGGCGCGCTTGAACAAGGACGGGCTGGACATGGCCGCCGTACCGCTGGCGCCGACTTTTCTCGCCGGCATCATCCGCCGCATCGCCGACAGCACCATCTCGCACAAGATGGCGCGCGAAGTATTTGACGCCTTGTGGACAGGCGAGGGCGCGGACGCCGATGCCATCATTGCCGCACGCGGCCTGAAACAAGTGACGGATAGCGGCGCGATTGAAACCGTGATTGATGAAGTGCTCGCCGCCAATGAAAAATCCGTCGCCGAATTCCGTGCGGGGAAAGAGAAAGCATTCAATGCGCTGGTCGGCCAGGTGATGAAAGCGACCAAGGGCACGGCCAGCCCGCAACAGGTGGATAGCCTGCTGCGCAAAAAACTCGGCTGATTATTTCCTGCCAGCCGCGCCGGATCGCCTGGCGCAGGCTAGGGCTTCACGGCAGCGGCAGGTGCGCCAGATTCTGGTTTTTTGCCCGTCACCTCAAGGTAACGCCGTTTTTCGTCCGTAAAGCGGGTGCGGATGTCGTCCATTTCTTTTGCATAACCATCGACCGCGGCTTGTTGCGCTTTCAACTCGCTATCATTATCGCGAATGCGGGTTTTCATTTCTCCCGGCATGGGTTTTTTCTTGTAGAAATCCTTTTCGCGGTCAAGTTTCAGTTTTTCCTTGTTGGCCGCTTCCAGTTTGGCCTGCGCCTTCTGCAGATTCTTCTCGACGACCGCCAGCGACCGGTCGCGCGCCGCATCAATCTCTTTTTCGTTGGCATAGTTGGATGCCAACGCCAACGCCTGGCGCCTTTCCTCAAGCACCTTGCGTTTGTTTTCTTCCGCCCTGGCCTGTTCGGCATCATGCCGGGCTTGTTGTTCAGGGGTCAAAGGCGCGGCATATTTTTTTAATAAACCACCCTGGCTGCTGCGTTCTTCATACGCCCGGCCGGTGCATTCCGGCGGCATGAAGTCGGCGCACACCTTGCGGCCTTTGGCATCCTCACAGCAGAAAATGCGCGCTTGTGCCGCAGCTTCACCTGCGATCAAAAAAGATGAAACCAGCGACAGGATGGCAAACAAACGCATGACAATCTCCTTGAGTAAGGCTTAACTGACGCCGTAGCGCAAATGGTAATCACGCACAGCGGCCAAATTATGCGCCAGCACCGGCTGATCCGATAGATAATCGATCAGATCATTCAGCCGGGCGATGCTGATCACCGGCAGGCCATAGGTTTGCTCGACTTCCTGCACCGCCGACAATGCGCCTTCGCCACGCTCCTGACGATCCAGCGCAATCACCACCGCAGCTGGCGTAGCGCCGGCCTGACGGATGATTTCCACGGATTCACGCACCGAGGTGCCGGCCGAAATCACATCGTCAATGATCAATACCCGGCCTTTGAGCGGCGCGCCCACCAGCACGCCGCCTTCGCCATGATCCTTGGCTTCCTTGCGGTTATAGGCGTAGGGCGCATTGCGCCCGAGCCGGGCCAGTGATATCGCGGTGCCGGCCACCAGCGGTATGCCCTTATAGGCGGGGCCGAAGAGAACATCAAACTGCAAGCCGGAAGCCAGAATGCGTTGTGCATAAAAATCGCACAGCCGGGCAAGCGCCGCGCCATCGTTGAATGCGCCCGCGTTGAAAAAATACGGAGACAGGCGCCCGGCCTTGGTTTTGAATTCACCGAAGCCCAGCACGCCGAGCTCGCAGGCGAAGGCGATAAACTCATGGCTTTGCTCGATGCTGGCGGGATTTTCATTCATCGGCGGCATTCTACATCCACAGGGAAACCCTACATGTTGCGCATTATCAGCTTGAATCTCAATGGCATACGCTCTGCCGCCAGCAAAGGCGCCTTTGACTGGCTGGCGGCACAGGCGGCGGACATCATTTGCGTACAAGAGCTGAAAGCGCAGCTGGCCGACATTCCTGCCGTGGCGCAAGCGCCGACTTTTTACTCTGGCTATTTTCATGTGGCGGAAAAGAAGGGCTACAGCGGCGTCGGCATTTATGCGCGGCAAGCGCCGGACCGGGTCATCGAAGGTTTTGGCAATGCCGAATTCGATGCTGAAGGGCGCTACATCCAGGCTGACTTTGGCCGCTTGTCGGTGATCTCGTTATACCTGCCTTCGGGTTCCAGCTCAGACGATCGGCAACAAGCCAAATTCCGCTTTCTCGATCAATTCCTGCCGCGCCTTGAACAACTTGCCCTGGAGGCAAGAAATGGCCAACGTGAAATCGTGCTGTGTGGCGACTGGAACATCGCACATCAAGCCATCGACCTGAAGAACTGGAAATCCAACCAGAAAAACTCCGGCTTCCTGCCGGAAGAGCGCGCCTGGCTGGGTTCGGTATTTGATCGCCTGGGCTGGGTAGACACTTATCGCAAACTGCATCCCGAGGCCACCGGTGAGGCTTACACCTGGTGGTCAAACCGTGGTCAGGCCTGGGCCAAGAATGTCGGCTGGCGTATCGACTACCAGGTCGCCACGCCCGGCCTCGCCGCTACCGCGTGTCGCGCCGAGGTTTATAAGGCACAAAGATTTTCTGACCACGCACCCTTGATCGTTGACTATGATTGGCCAGTTGCTTAACGTGAAATCCTTCGGCAAGTACGCTGTGTAATACCCCGGCGTAGCGCGTCATAAAACCTTCCCGAACTTGAGTTACTGAATGACTGTAGAATCAATTCCGAATCATTTTTGGAGAAAACCATGACCGATGTCACCAAAGAAAAACTGATCGCTGATACCCGCCTGGTGATTGCCGACGCTGAAGAACTGTTGCGCGCCACTGCCGGGCAGGCAGGTGACAAGATTGCTGAAATCCGCGCCAAGGCGACTGACCGTAGTGCTCTCTTTAAAACCAAGCTGGCTGACGCTGAAGTTGCGCTGGTGGAAAAAGCCAAACAGGTCGGCCATGCCACCGACGACTATGTCCACGAGAACCCTTGGCGCTCAGTTGGCGTAGCCGTCGGCATCGGTTTTATCGTCGGCCTGCTCATCGGCCGCCGCTGAACAGCGATGGCTTCCGCCCCGCGCCATGAGGGGCTCCTTGCTTCACTCAAGGGCCTGCTAGGCACATCGCTCGGCCTGCTGCAAAACCGCCTCGAACTACTCGGCATCGAACTGGCCGCAGAGCGGGGGCATCTGCTGACCTTGATCGCCGATGGTGCGGCGGCGTTTGTTTTTTTGGGCGCCGGCTTGGTTTTCCTGGCGGTTCTGGTCACCGTCCTGTTCTGGGATACGCATCCCATTCTTGTGCTCGGCTTGTTTGCGGGTACATTTCTTATGGCTGGCTGGCTGGCCTTGCGTCAGGCTGTATGCCATTCACGCATTGGCTCGAAGATTTTTTCCGCCAGTCTGGCTGAATTGCGCAAAGATCGCGCCGCATTGGCGCCAAACGACACGACAAGCGGTTGATGGATGCCAAAACCCTTGAGCTTGCATTGAGAAAGCAACGGGTTCAGCTTGCCAGCGAACGCCTGCGCCATGGGTTCATCAACCGTTTGGATGGAGTTTCCCCGGTGTTTCACACAGCCGACCGTCTGCGTGACAGCGCGCTCTGGTTGGAGAAACATCCCCAGGTTTTCATTGCGATTGGCGTGGCATTTATCGTAGCGCGCCCCAAGCGCGCATTAGGATGGGCGCGCCGCGCTTTCATCGGTTGGCAAGTGTGGCGCAGGCTACGCAGCGGTAGCGCCCCGGAAATATTCAAGAAAATACGTGGCCGATTGAGTCGCTAGCTTATGGTCGTGAAAATTTGCACACATAGAATACGGCAGGAGAAAACCACCGGCTTTTCACTTATTTGGCTGGCGAAGCGCGTACTCGAATAGGCTCCCTGCCTGGGGGCAAGAGGACCAGCAAAAACATACAAATCAAATGTCGATGTTCCGCGCATACAGCGCATTTTTTTCAATAAAGGCGCGGCGCGGTTCCACTTCATCACCCATCAAAGTCATAAATATTTCATCGGCGGTGATTGCGTCCTCGATTTGCACTCGCAACAGGCGGCGCACCGCCGGATCCATCGTTGTTTCCCATAGTTGGGAAGGATTCATTTCACCCAGGCCTTTGTAGCGCTGCTTGGTCAAACCACGTTCAGCTTCATTCAGCATCCAGCGCATGGCATCGGCGAAACTGGTGACCACCTGCGATTTTTCGCCACGGCGGATCACTGTTTCCTTGCCTATCAGGCCAGAGATTGTCTGGGCCGTATTGCGGATTTGCAGATAATCGCCGGATAACAAAAAATCCTCGTCAATGCGTGTCGTGCGTTGGTTGCCGTGGCGCATGCGTTTCAGGATCAGCGTCCAGCGTTCCTGCTTGTCATCAAACTGGGCGGTAATCCGCATGTCCTGGCCAAGATAGGGGGATAGCTTTTCAACGCTGCTACGGGCTGCGCTTTCGTCAGTGGTATCGATGGTGATGTCATTGGCCAGCAGGGTATGCAAGACTTCGCTGTCAATGAAATCAGCCAGGCGCCGGATCACGGCCTCGGCAAGCAGATAGCTGCTCGCCAGGTTCTCCAGGGACTCCCCCTCGACTGGCGTAGCGCCGGGCTGGGTTTGCAACTGGGTTCCTTCCAGAGCCAGGCGCAAAAGATGCTGGTCAAGTTCCTGATCATCCTTGATGTAACGCTCGCTTTTGCCATGCTTGATTTTATATAGCGGTGGCTGGGCAATGTAAATATAACCATGCTCAACCAGCTGCGGCATCTGGCGATAAAAGAACGTCAACAACAGGGTGCGGATATGGGCGCCATCGACGTCCGCGTCCGTCATGATGATGATGCGGTGATAGCGCAGCTTTTCAAGATTGAAGTCTTCGGCACCGATGCCACAGCCCAATGCGGTGAGTAGTGTCACGATCTGCTCCGAGGAAATCAGCTTGTCGTAACGCGCTTTTTCCACGTTCAGCACTTTCCCGCGCAAGGGCAGGATGGCCTGGAACTTCCGGTCGCGCCCCTGTTTTGCGGAACCGCCGGCGGAATCACCCTCGACGATATAAATTTCACAGAGCGCCGGATCTTTTTCCTGGCAGTCTGCCAGTTTTCCGGGCAAACCCAAGCCATCCAGAACACCTTTGCGGCGGGTCATTTCCCTGGCCTTGCGTGCTGCTTCGCGGGCGCGCGAGGCTTCGACGATCTTGCCGGTGATCATTTTGGCATCCACCGGATGCTCCAGCAGATAGTCGCTCAGCTTCTGCGCCACGACTTCCTCGATCGCCGGACGCGCCTCGGAAGAAACCAGTTTCATTTTAGTCTGTGAAGCAAACTTCGGGTCGGGCATCTTTACCGACAATACGCAGGTCAAACCTTCGCGCATGTCGTCACCGAGTATTTCGACCTTGGCTTTTTTGGCGACTTCGTTTTCTTCTATGTATTTATTGATGACACGGGTCATCGCCGCGCGCAGTCCGGTTAAATGGGTTCCGCCATCGGATTGGGGAATATTGTTGGTAAAACATAAAACCTGTTCGGCATACGAGTCGTTCCATTGCATGGCGACTTCCACGTCAATGGTTACGCCGTTCTGTATCGATTCTCCTGCTGCATGGAATGCCGTCGGGTGAAGCACGGTCTTGGCGCGGTTGATATATTCGACAAAGCCTTTGACCCCGCCGGAAAAAGCAAAATCCTCTTCGCGCGCGTTGCGTTGATCGACCAGCTTGATCTTGATTCCATTATTAAGGAAAGAAAGCTCACGTAGCCTTTTGGCGATGATCTCGTAATGGAATTCAATCGTGCCGAAAATTTCCTCATCCGCCAGGAAATGAACCTCAGTACCCCGTTTTTCCGTTGTTCCTAATACTTTTAATGGTGAAATTTCAATTCCATTATGAGTTTCAACCAGGCGATCGATGGCGTGCCCACGGTTGAACTCGATGAAATACTTCTTTCCGTCACGGCGGATCACCAGGCGCAGCCATTTCGATAAGGCGTTGACGCAGGAAACACCGACACCGTGCAGGCCGCCAGATACCTTGTACGAGTTCTGGTTGAACTTGCCACCTGCATGCAACACACACATCACGATTTCAGCAGCTGAACGCTTGGGCTCGTGCTTGTCATCCAGCTTGACGCCAGTGGGAATACCACGTCCGTTATCGGTCACTGAAATGGAGTTGTCCGTATGGATGGTGATGACAATTTCATCACAATGCCCGGCAAGTGCCTCGTCAATGGCGTTATCAACCACTTCAAACACCATGTGGTGCAGCCCGGTCCCATCGGAGGTATCCCCGATATACATTCCAGGGCGCTTCCTGACCGCTTCCAACCCTTCCAGTTGCTGGATGCTGGATTCATCATAGAGCGGGCTGTTATCACTAGTTGTCATAATTTTTAATTTGAAGCTGTTAAATGCGCATGGGCATTACAACGTACTTAAAGGTTTCATTGCCAGGCAATATGAACAAGGCGCTGGATGCGGCATCCGCAAGATGCAGCTCAATATCTTCCTGGCTGGTGTTATTCAGGACATCCAGCAGGTAAGTGACATTAAATCCGATATCCAGCGGTTCCCCTGCATAATCGATTTCTATTTCTTCCTGGGCCTCTTCCTGTTCGGCATTGCTGGAAATGATCTTCAAGCTAGCTTCAGCCAACACGAGGCGCACACCCCGGAATTTTTCATTGGTCAGGATGGCGACGCGCTGTAGCGAATTCAATAGCGCATCACGTTTCAACCTGATTAATTTCCCGTGATTTTTAGGGATAACACGTTCGTAATCCGGAAATTTTCCATCAATCAACTTCGAAACGAATTCGATGTTGTTGAACGCGAAGTGCGCCTGATTCGGCGTCAGGGTTATCTCGATGGGCTCATTACTGTCCGTGAGCTGTCTGGAGAGTTCAAGGATTGTTTTACGTGGCAGGATAACTTCAATCGGCGCAGGTGTCTCGGTCAAGGTTTCTGCGGCATACGCAAGGCGATGGCCATCCGTTGTCACGACACGCAGTTCATTGTCCTTGGTGACCAGCAAAAGCCCATTCAGATAATAACGGATGTCTTGTTGCGCCATCGCGTACTGGACCAATGCCAAGAGGTGTTTGAGTTTTTTCTGTGGCAAGGTAAACCGGTTAGGCTGCCCATCAACCATGGTCATCCGGGGAAAATCCTCTGCCGGTAATGTCTGCAGGTTGAACCGGCTTTTCCCTGTTTTGAGTTGCAAGCGTTTTTCGTCTAAAGACAGGCTGATTTCAGCAGATTCTGGCAAGGACCGTAGAATTTCCTGCAGCTTTCTTGCGCCAACGGTGATGGATGCCTGCCCATCTCCTGTTGTTTGCGCTTGGGTCGTGATTTGAATTTCGATATCTGTCGCCAGCAAAGTTATTTTCTGGCCGCTTTTTTCAATCAACACATTTGAAAGAATTGGCAAGGTATGCCTTTTCTCAACAATTCCACAAACTGCTTGTAACGGTGCAAGCAACTGGTTGCGTAAGCCTTTAAATATGAGCATATGTAAACCTCTATTTACTTATAGGGTGGATGTATTTTGTGGATAACCAGAATTATCTTTTACTTTCAATGGGTTTCGATGGAAATATCGTGTGGGAAATTATACTTTTGCCTTGTGGGGAATTGTGGATGAATGTCATTGCGGGGTTGTTTGGTCTTTTTATCCACATTTAATGTACAGGTTATTAATGAGTACCCTATTCTTCACTTCAGGTTTTCAATGTTTGTGTAAGCACATGCAAGTCATTGTTAAGCTTGGTCTCACTGCTACGGAGCGTAGTGATGGTGCGGCAGGCATGAATGACGGTTGTATGGTCTCGTCCGCCAAAAAAATCACCTATCTCAGGGAGGCTATGGCCGGTTATTTCACGTGCTAGCCACATTGCAATCTGCCGAGGTCTTGCAATGGCGCGGGAGCGTTTTTTTGAATACAGGTCAGCAGTTTTTATTTTGTAAAAATCAGCGACTGTTTTCTGGATCTGCTCTAGTGAAACCTGACG
>JBAQUE010000265.1:0-2072 GCA_049297315.1 Rugosibacter sp. | reverse complement strand
CGCGATGAACGAGGATGCCGGCGCGCTGGGCGTGCTGCGCCCGGATGCCGAACCGCGCGCCACCGACTACGTGCCGCAGATGCTGGACATGATCGGCACCCTGGAAACCAACGGCTATGCCTATGTCGCCGCCAGCAACGATGTCTGCTACTCGGTGCGCAAGTTCGACGGTTACGGCAAGCTCTCCGGCAAGTCGCTGGAAGATCTGCGCGCCGGCGAGCGGGTGGATGTCATGGCGGGCAAGCAGGACCCGCTCGATTTCGTCTTGTGGAAGCATGCCAAGGATGACGAACCGGCCACGGCGAAATGGGATTCGCCCTGGGGCAGCGGTCGGCCCGGCTGGCATATCGAATGCTCGGCCATGGCCTCCGCGCTGCTCGGCCAGCACTTTGACATCCACGGCGGTGGCCAGGATTTGCAGTTCCCGCATCATGAAAATGAAATCGCCCAGTCTGAGGGCGCTTGTGCCGGGGACGACCACGGAAAGTATGTGAACTACTGGATGCACAACGGCTTCGTGCGCGTTGATGAAGAAAAAATGTCCAAGTCGCTGGGCAATTTCTTCACCATCCGCGAAGTGCTGCAAAAGTACGACGCCGAAGTCGTGCGTTTTTTCATCCTGCGCGCCCACTATCGCAGCCCGCTGAATTATTCCGACGCGCACCTTGACGATGCGCGCCAGTCCTTGACACGGTTGTACATAGCGCTCAAAGGCCACAGCGGGGATGCCGTGGCGGACTGGAACGAGCCGCACGCCCAGCGCTTCAAGGCCGCACTGGATGACGATTTCAATACGCCCGAAGCAATGGCCGCGCTGTTTGATCTGGCCACGGCCATTAATCGCGGCGAAACCGCATTGCGCGGCCAGCTCCGGGCGCTGGGTGGCGTGCTGGGCCTCTTGCAGCGCGATGCGCAGGCTTTTTTGCAAGCCACGCCGGACGCTGGCCAGGTATCCAGCCAAGGCATGGGCAACGACGAAATCGACGCAAAAGTCGGCGCTCGCGCCACGGCGAAGAAGGCCAAAAACTTCGCCGAAGCCGATCGTATCCGCGACGAACTCAAGGCAGCGGGCATTGTGCTGGAAGATAGCGCACAAGGCACGACCTGGCGGCGCGAATGAGGCAAATCGCAGCGCCATAAATGATGTTTATAATCATCGGCATCCCGTCCTGAAGCCAATACAGGCGCAAGACGAGACAGCCTTAGCAAACAATTACTAACCAAGAGAAAGCGGACAATGAATCAACTATTGAAATCCATGCTGTGCGCCGCCGCGCTGCTGACGCTGGCCATGCCAAGCCATGCCGCCGGCGACCCTCAGGCCGGGCAGAAAAAAAATTCCATGTGCCAGGGATGCCATGGCATTCCCGGCTATCGTACTGCCTATCCTGAAGTTTATAGCGTGCCGAAAATCGGCGGCCAGCATGCCGACTACATCGTGGCTGCGCTCAAAGCCTACAAATCCGGGGATCGTGTCCACCCCAGCATGGTAGGCATCGCGGCCAGCCTTTCCGATCAGAACATGCAAGACCTGGCAGCCTACTACGCCGCAGCGACACCGACTGCCGCCAAATAATTACGGGATATCGACCATCATGAACAAAACAGCAATCATCCTCGCCATCGCCGCGCTGTGCCTCAGCATGCAGGCGCAAGCGGACGGCGCCATCGAGGCCGGCAAAGCCAAATCGACCACCTGCGCCGCCTGTCACGGCGCCGATGGCAACAGCCCCACCGCGATGTTCCCCAGGTTGGCCGGACAGCAACAAGACTACCTGCTTCATTCCCTCAAGGCCTACAAGTCGGGCAAGCGCAAAAATCCGATCATGGCCGGCCAGGTAGCGAATCTCTCCGCCGCTGACATGGAAGATCTCGCGGCCTATTTTTCATCGCAAGCGGGGCTGGTCGTCAAGTATTGATCCGCGACTGGGATAAAGAAAAACGGGCGCTCTATCTGATTGATAGGCGCCCGTTTTGTATCAAGTAGCGCGTGTGACCATCTCCGCCATTTTGTGGCGCAGTTCCTCGGGAGTTTGATGTCCTGCTCACCCAGCCTCAACTTGCCGTGGATG
>JBAQUE010000264.1:0-2829 GCA_049297315.1 Rugosibacter sp. | reverse complement strand
CCCCTGGGGGACGGGGCCAACGCCAAGGCAGCCTCGTGGCCCGCAATTTTCAAGCCGCGGCTTGAATCCATTCAGCGACCATTGCAGGCGCGGGAATACGGCCCGAAGAAACCAGCTTGCCGTTAATCACCAGGCCTGGCGTTTTCAGCACGCCGGCGGCAATGATTTCCCGCATGTCAGTCACCTTGCTGACTTCCGCATCCACCTTGAGCGAGGCGACTGCGCTGCGCGCGACCTCTTCGAGCTTTTTGCAATTGGCGCAACCTGGCCCGAGTATTTTGATGGTGATCATGATCAAATCCCTTTCATGGATGGTCTTTGCCGTCTGGCAACAAACAACAGCGCTGCCAGACTGACGATAAATAATGCCAGCCAGAGCGCCAGCTGCCACAAGGAAACCCCGTCGATCCAGGCGCCGTAGATCATGCCTGCGCTGGCGCTGAACAGGGCGACCAGCCCGACATAAGTCCACGCCTTTTTGCGGCCGATGATCGTGGTGATGATCAGGATGCTCTGCAAGGACAGCTCAGGGTCAGACATCAGGTAAGCCAGCAGCGGGCCACGATGCATGCCCAGGTCGAGAAACATCCGCGCGATCGGCACTTCGACCAACGTGGGGAAATACATGAAGACGCCGAACGTCACGCCCGCCAGGTTGCCGACCAGCGTATTCGCACCAGCCAATGCTTCGATCCATGCCGGCTGAATCAGCACACGGATCATGCCGACAATAAACACCCCGATCACCAGCAGGGGGAAAATCTGTTTTACGAAGCGCCAGGATTCCCACAGCCAGGAATTGATGGCTTCCGCCGGCAAGTCGCGGCGCGCAATGCCGAACAACAGGCTGAGCATGATCGCGACACCAAAAAATTTGCCGCTCAGCCCGATGCGCAGGCCAGTGGCTGTCGCTTGCACGGCGAGCGCAGCCAGCAACAGCGTCAGGGTGATCAGCATCAGGCTCACCCAAGTCCAGCGGTTTGCACCATCCTGGATGTTCTCCAGCCCACGCCAGGCGCTCCAGCCGATACCCGCCAGCAAGGTGATTAATGCGACGCCCTGAAGGGATACGCCTTCTTCTCCCTGGCTGGCGTCAAAAGGCACAAGACGGTCCAGCATGCCTTGCCAAGCCAATGCGTCAGTCCAGGGCAAGTCGAAGTGGACATAGGTGCCTGTAAGGACGCCGAGCTTGAGTGTTCCGGCCAGCAGCAGCATGATCCATGCTAGCAGGAACAGCAGCGCACCGCGCGTCATGCCCGTCCCCGCATCCGCCGCAAACAGCCCTTCGGCGGCACGCTCATTTTCAGCATCATCCTTGCGGAAAACCAGCGCCATGATCAGCCCGATGCCGATACCGAAGACCAGGGACAGTACCAGCCGGGCAATCGCCATATCCGGACCGATAATGCCACCGGTATACACCAGCGCGAGGATGTTGCCCGCCGGGGCGAAAAACAAAAAAGTGATCGCTGGCCCCAGTCCCGCACCTTTTTTGTAGATGCCGGCAAACAGCGGCACGATGGTGCAGGAACACACGGCCAGCAGCGAACCTGCTGCGGCCGCCGCTGGATAAGAAATGCCCTTGCTGGAGTTGCGCCCGAGGAAGCGGGTAATGGTTTCAGTCGGGATCAGCGCCGCCATCGCGCCAGCGATGAAGAACGCCGGTAAAAGGCACAACAACACATGCGCCGCAAGGTAGGCCGCAAGATTGCCGGTTCCCCCATACAGCAAGGGCAAGAAGAAAGGGAAAACATCAGGCATCGTGTCGCCTCATATTCATTGAAACATTTGCAGACCCGCGAGCATTAGCGGAATATCGAACAGCATGCCGAGTGCTTTGGCGGGTATCGCACCGGACGGAGGCAGCACCAAGAGGATGCTCAGGCGGGTGCAACCACGCGCCGTGCATGGCGTACCAGCAACGGCTGCGCCACGCGGTTAATAAAACCAGGCAGGTGCAGTGGCTTGAGCAACATTTTCACTGTCATTTCGCAGGGATACCTGCTACGCGCCAAAGCGCCTGCCACCCGTTGTAACTGTTGGAAATCCTCCGGGCCAAAAGCCTTGCCTGGATGTCGCACCACAAAAGCATTTTTCACCGCAAGGTAGGCATCCTCCTGGCCAATGGCCCCTAGCCGGCGTCGCAGCACGCGGGCCACTTGCCAGCGGGAAGGGCGCTCCAATTCACGGTACCGGAGGAAATAATGGTAAAAATATTTGTAATGGCGCACTTCGTCGTTCCGGATATGCCCTGTCAATGTTTTGAGAACCGGCTCGGGACTGATCTCCATCAGCAGGCCATACAAACCCGAGGTACCCGTTTCCACCACGCAACGGGCAACCATTTCCAGGGCGCGCGTTGGCTCCAGCAATTCCGGCTTGCAATACGGGCGATAGTCTATACAGAACTCCTCGTAAGCCTTTTGCCAATCAAATTCAGGCCAAACTTCCTCCACGTAACGGCGCAAGGCCCGGCCGTGCTGCATTTCCTCCGGTTCCCATTGTTCCCTCAACCATTGGCTGACTTCGGCATCGCCCGCCATGTGCGTCAGCAAACTTTTGGTGTACAAGTCGGCAAGACTTTCCACAAAGGATGCGGCAGCAAGTACATAAAACCACGTATCCTCATTGGCGATACGGTCATGCGCTATCTGGTCAAAGGCAATCTGGTCGATCACCCAATGACGTTGCGGCGCCGAACTGGAAAGATCAATATTTAAGCCTGACATATCAATCCGTATAACGCATTCTTGAAGAGGCCAGAGTATCCACGTTTTTATTTAACGTCTAGAAGCCGTATGCATTTGTGAGCGGGCTCAAGGTAAGAAA
>JBAQUE010000263.1:0-3523 GCA_049297315.1 Rugosibacter sp. | reverse complement strand
GGATTGGCCGAGGAAAAATATCGACACGGTAATCGAGATGGCTGAGCCGCGAGCGGTTTCGGAAATCGTGGTGGCGCGGGTAATCAGGGTGCTGTGCAGCAGATACATGCCAAAACCGGCGCAAGCCATGGCGGGCGGCGCCAGATACCAGTTGGGGATGGAATACAGCAGCAGAAAGCCGCTGGCGATGGACAGGCCGCCGATGCGCGCCAGGCCAATCGGCGTGAAGGCGCGTACCAGGCGTCCAGCATAGACGGAGTACAGCAGGCCGCCCGCGCCATAGGCAATCAACACCAGGCTGGCGGTGGCCAGCGAGACATCAAAACCGCGATGCAGGTGCAGCGGCAAAAAAGCCAGCACGGGAAATACCGCGATGCCCTCACAACACACAGCCGCCAGCACCGGCCAGGCGCGCGGGGAGGTAATGACCGTGTGCATATCCTGGAGCACCGAGCGTTGCGGTGCATCCGCTGCGGCCGGTGGTTTGCGCATCACCGGGTTGCGGCGTGTCTCGCGCAGCAGCAGCCAGCCGATCAGCAGATAAATCACCGCCAGCGTGGCAAAGGCCCAGCGCCAGCCGATGTGGTCGACATACACGCCGCCGAGCACCTGCCCCGATACCATGCCGAGAATCTGCCCGCTGAGGAAGCGCGCGAGAATTTTCTGTCGGTTGATGATGGGTACGCGGTCAGCAATCCAGGCCAGGCCGACTGAAATCACGCCGGCAGAACAAATGGCCGTCAGGATACGCGCGGCCAGCAGCCATTCCAGCGTGGGCGCCAGCGCTGCGGCCAGCGAGCCGAGCGTGCAGGCGAGGGTGGCGTAGGCGATCAGGCGGTAGCGGTCGAAGCGGTCGCCCAGCGGGCCAAAGGCCAGTTGCATGACGCCATACACAATCAGGAAGGCGGTGATGACCGAGGCGGCCTCGCCGATGCTGACGTGAAATGTTAAAGCCAGTGCGGGCAGGAAGGGGTCGCATAAACGAAACGACAGGGCGCTGGCGAATGCGGCGCAGGCCAGCAGGAACACGGCGCGGGCCAGGTCGGGAGCGGTGTCGGATGCGGCAGATGGCATGGCTGAAGCGTGAAAAGTCGGCGCTGGCGATACGGCGGCTTAGACAGTTTGCGACGGTTTGCGTGGCATCAGGAATGGCCGCAATAAACGTGTCAGCCAGGGCATCACCAGCCAGGTCATCACCACGACCACCAGAATAGTGAATGCCGCGATACGCAACAGGAATGGCCAACTGTCGAGCAAGGGGGCAACGGTTGCCTGCAACAATGCGACAGTAGGGAAAATCCCCAGCCATGAAACCACGGCCATTTTCAGGCGTGATGGTGCCCTCGTGCCGGGAATGGCCGGCAACGCGAACCACGCCTCCATGCCGGTTAGCAGGCGATATTCAGGGTTACCTTCGGCAACGGTTTCCAGCCGTTGCAGCCATAGCATATGGGTGGGTGAAGCATCCCATGCGGCGAGCGCTTCCTGGGTGGCCCAACGCACAATGACCTGGTATTCGCCATCGAGTGTTTCCGGCGGCAGTATCTCGGCGCCGAGAAACCCTGTGAAGTTTTGCATTTCGGCAAACATGCCGCGCAAGAGCGCTTCATAAGCCGCGCCGCAGTTGGGCTTTGCGCGTCGGTGAGCGATACGGCGGATGGGCGCTGGTGCAGGGTGATTTTTCATTCATGCGCTCCGGGAATAAAAAACGGGAGCCGTGGCTCCCGTTTTTGTTCAGCCTGCTGCGGGTTTATTCAACCTTGGCCTTGGCGCGCAGTTCTTCCACGTGCTTCTGGATCATGCCTTGCTGCATCTGCTGGGACAGCTGAGCCTTGGCTTCATCGAATGCCGGGATCTTCATGTCGCGGGAATCATCCAGCTGGATGACATGCCAGCCAAAATCGCTCTTGACTGGCGTTGGGGTGAATTTGCCTTTTTCCAGCTTGACCATGGCGTCAGAGAAGGGTTTGACAAAAGACGCCGGGCTGGCCCAGCCCAGATCGCCGCCACGTTCCTTGGAGCCGGGGTCTTTGGATTGCTTGGCCAAGTCTTCAAACTTCTCACCCTTCTGCAGCTTTGCGATGATGGCCTTGGCTTCATCTTCCGATTCGACCAGGATATGGCGAACCTTGTATTCCTTGCTGCCCAGGCGGGTTTTCAGGGCTTCATATTCCTTCTTGACCTGATCGTCGCTGATGGGATGAGTTTTGACATAGTCCTTCAAATAAGCGCCGATCAGCACGCCTTGGCGAGCAAGTTCAATTTGGGCCTGGACATCGGAATTCTTGTCGAAACCTTTTTTCACGGCTTCCTGCGCCAGGATTTCGCGACGGACGAGTTCTTCCTTGACTGCCCCGCGCAATTCAGGCGAATCGGGCTGGCCTTGCGCGACTTGCGCTGCAATCAGCGTATCGGCGCGGTTCTTGGGGATGGCTTTGCCATTAACGGTGGCAAACGCGGCGCCGGTGGGTTTTTCAGCAGCGTCTTTTTTTGCGGCATAAACAACAGCACTGCTTGCCACAGAGGCTGCCAAGGCAAACAGGAGTGCATAACGGAGCTTATGGTTCATCGTGGTTCCTGAATAAAAATTGAGGGGAATATTGTTATGGGGAAAGCAAAATTTCGTCTGGAGTTTTTGCGGTAATGCTCAATGCATGGATTTCTGTCTTCAGCAAGGCTCCCAGCGCATCATACACCAAGCGATGCCGCTGCATGGTGTTACAACCGGCAAAGCGGGGTGAAACGATCGTCAGCCGGTAATGTCCGCCACCGCTCTTGGCGCCGGCATGGCCGGCATGCAAGGCCGAGTCATCGATGATCTCAAGCGATTGGGGGGCAAGTGCATCAAGCCGCTCGCGCATGGCATTTATTATATTCATGGTTTGGGCAGCACCTGGCGGAATGGTTGGACTGTAATCCGGTCATATACGCCGGCGGTGACAAAAGGATCGCTGTCAACCCAAGCCTGGGCAGCGGCCAGGGATGCAAAGCTGGCGACAATCAGGCTGCCGACCGGATTGGCGCCGTCGGCAGACAGGCAGGGGCCGGCCAGCGCAATCCGGTTTTCCGCTTCCAGTTCGGCCAAGCGGGCCATGTGCGCCGCATGGGCTGCGCGGCGCGGCACCAGGCTATTGGGCGCATCGTGGCCGGTGATGACATACAGCATCATGGTTTGTCTTCCGGCATGTATTTGCCCAGCATCAATCCCTGGATAACGATGAAGACAACCATCAGCCCCATGCCGCCAAACAGTTTGAAATTCACCCAGGTTGCGGTGCTGAAATTGAATGCGACGTACAGGTTGGCCGCGCCCATGAAGGTGAAAAATCCGGCCCAGGCCAGGTTAAGACGGTTCCACAGCCAGGCAGGCAATTGCATCTGTTTTTCGAGCATCGCGTAAATCAGGTTGCGGCCAAAGAAACGGGCTGAGCCCAGCAGCGTGGCGGCGAAAATCCAATACAGGATGGTGGGCTTCCATTTGATGAAAGTTTCATCATGCAGGAGCAGCGTCGCGCCGCCAAAG
>JBAQUE010000262.1:0-3763 GCA_049297315.1 Rugosibacter sp. | reverse complement strand
CATCTGCGACTGCTGAAGGGGTGCCTTCCTCGGTCATTCGGCAATGACACGGCGGGCAAGTTTCAGTACATCGGACGGAATTTCGCCGAAGAAAGGCTCGGTTCCGTAAGCCCTGCTGTAGCCAAGCAGGGCGGCGTAATGCAAGTCGCCCTCCGGACTGACGCTAACCGACAAAATTCGGCGCGGCGACCGATACCACTCGAATGTAATATGCCCGTCGGGTTCCGCACCGACCGATGGCGCAATCATTCCCAACGGAAGTACGTTTAAAAAACGCGCTGCCTGCCGGATTGTTTCTTGTTCAATAGCTGCTGCCCCGTAACCATCCCAATCAGTGGAACTACACTCTTTTTCCACACCACGAAGCGCTTCAGCAGCAGCCTCTACGCCTGCCCCCAATGAATTGGAATTGCGAAGTTGCGCCAACCCTTCCGCAACTCGTTTGACCACATACTCAGCAGCACTACTTGACCCGAATGTCTGCGCTCCCCCAAAAAAAGAAGGGGTTTGTCTTGCCAACGTCATCGTCATTTAAGTAACTCCAATGTTTTAGCTGTGATGCTGCCAAAGAACACCTTGTTTTTCAGCCACCGCATTTTGGTCAGATGCTCGCCGATCAAACCCTGATTAGCGATAGGCTCGGTAGTAAAAACGTCAATATCCAAAATCACTCCCCAGGAATCGTTGATTCCCTGTGCAGGCTGCACCGTCTGAACCAGATTGATGCCATAAGGATGCCCCGGAACTGAAAACGTATTGTGATGCAAAAAACCCTCAAATGGGATTTCCATTCCACGCGGGGTCTTGGGCGGGTTTTCCAGCAAACTCTCCAGATTCACCGCAGTTTGCGAAAATTCGATCCGATTGATGAAACGCAACCCGAGCCGCTGGATTTCAGCAGATTGTGCAACCTCGTTGTATAGCCCCCACAAGCGCATTCCCTCTTGGTAGAACTGCGCCCAGCTTTGATAAGGCTTCAAGCGGCTGAATGAAAAACCATCACGATTGAACTGGGCAATATGCAGCTTATCCTCCGCTTCGCAGCGCAAGCCGCGCCATCCCATATCGTGAACAGTTTGTTCAGGTTGTGTATCAGCCGCATGCTTGAATTCATACCGAACTTCACGATGCGCCTGAACATTGGGGTATTCAGGAAGACGCTGCTTGAACTGCTCGGAGACAGCAGACTCTTCCCATACAGATTCCGATCGTGCAGTCACCCCGATCACGGCCTCGATGATAGGTGAGCGTGAAAGTAGCGGGAAAACTTCTGTCAAATCAACTTGGAACACGCGTCATCTCCTTGGGTGTGATTATCAACCACACCGTGAACAATAGGCAAGCTGCGCACGTTGCCGAGAAATCTCAACTTTCACCACCTGTGGCTTGAAACTTCGGCTCGTTTTCACCCCACACCCGCGCCAGCGTCGCCTGGATTTTTTGCTCGAAGCGGGCGATCAGTTCGCGGTTGGCGTTGACCAGCGCCTGCTCGGCTTCGATCTCGGCGACGATGGCTTGCTGGGTGGCGAGGGGTGGGAGGGGGATCTTGATTGCCGCAACGTCGCTCTGGTTGATGCTTGGATAGGCACCGCGTCCACTCATTGCGATCATCTGATTGACGGCAGACTCGGATGAGATCGACGCTAACAAGAACGCTGGCACGGCTACATTCCCTTTCGCCCGCAGAATGGCAAACCCAGTAGAGGCGACAGCTCGATCCCGCACCTCCTTCATCAATGCGAAAGCTTTCAGGTTTGGCCGCACAGTTGAAAGCAGGACGTCGCCACCACGAATACCACGACGCGCTCGGCTTGGGGCTTCGTTGGAGGCGACTTCGGTATATCCCAGGAACCGACCCGTATCGTTTTCGATGGACGAAATATCAACATAGAAAATCGTCTCATTTGGAAATGTGGCTTTCGGATTGATTGTCTCAGGATTTATTTCACACACATCGCCCAAACCAACAACTTGCCAGTCAGGGTGGATGGGGATGTGGGGGCGGTAGTGGTCGAGGACGGCGCGGGCGCCGTTGATGACTTTCTGGTAGCCCTCGATCTCCGCCACGATCTCCTTCTGCACGTCCAGTGGCGGCAGGGGGATTTGGAACTGCGCAAGCGCCGACAAGTTTAAGTTTGAAATATTCGTCGTCGTGTTCGCATTTCGCACGAAAAAGTCGGCGGCATATGCGGTGCGGAGGCAGTGAATCAAATAGCCATCGAGAATCTTTTCGTTCGGACGAATCAGCGACATGAATGCGCCGAACGACATTGGTCGCTCGGCTCTGAGAACGTGGGTCGTTCGTCCGAGTAGATTAAGACTGTTGGCGGTGGAAATTAGTATGTCGCCCGAGCGAAGTAGCTTGGTGTCATCTTTGAGCACGGTTCGTGGAACGTGATAGAGGTCGGCTTCGACGATGCCGGAAGACTGAGCGGCCTTCGTCGTTGCAACGAGCAGCGAGTCGTTGCTAGAACGGTCGAGTTGTTCGGATTTGCCGAATGTTATTCCCCTGATCAGCTCGGCCACATCACCAAGCGGGACCATCGGCACGCGAGTTTGGCCGACGACGCCAACTTGATACCGCTCCCCACTGAGGTTGTAGTCGCCATTCGCGGCAATTTTTTCTTTCGGCACGAACAGGGCGTTTTTGACCACGGAACACACGGAATACACGGAAGTAACCCCGGAAGCAGAATCGGTTTTTTTCTGCTCTTTTCCGTGTGTTCCGTGTATTCCGTGGTTCAACCAGTCTTTCAGCGCCCGCGCCGTCTCCGGCAAGTCGTTTTTCTCGATTGCCCGCCGCTGTGCGCCCAATCCAAACCCGTCGTTCTCGACTTTGAAGAAGGCGATGGCGTCGCGCTGGCGGGCGAGGGATTTGTCGAGGATGAGGATGCTGGTCTTCACCCCGGAGTAGGGATTGAAGCAGCCCGCCGGTAGCGACACGACGGCGACGAGGGAATTCTCGACGAGCATTTTGCGCAGTTGTTTGTAGGCGGTCTGGCTCTGGAAGATGATGCCTTCGGGGACGATGATGGCGGCGCGGCCGGTGGACGAGAGGTGCTCGGCCATGTAGTCCACAAACAGGACTTCGCTGCGCTTGGCCTGGATGCTGAAGCGCTTGTGCGGCTTGATACCGCCCTTCGGCGACATGAAGGGCGGGTTGGCGAGGATGACGTCGGCGGACTCGGTCCAGCGCTCATCGGAGGTGAGGGTGTCGTACTCGAAGATGTGTGGATCGGTGAAGCCGTGCAGATAGAGGTTTACCAACGAGAGCCGCACCATGTCGGGCGAGATGTCGTAGCCCTTGAAGTTTTTGGCGAGGCGGCCGCGTTCGTCGGGGGTGAGCAAATCTCCGTTGTGTGACCCTGCGCCCTCACCCCCAGCCCCTCTCCCAGAGGGCGAGGGGAGCGATGTGTTGCTGCGCAGGATGTGCTTGTAGGCGGAAATGAGAAAGCCGGCGGTGCCGCAGGCGGGGTCGAGGATGGTCTCGTGTTTTTGCGGGTCGAGCACTTCGACCATGAAGTCGATGATGTGGCGCGGGGTGCGGAACTGGCCGGCATCGCCCTGGCTGCCGAGCACGGAGAGCAGATATTCGAAGGCGTCGCCGAGGCGCTCGCTGTGGTCGTAACTGAACTCGTCGATGATTTTGAGGAAGGCCTTGAGCGTCTCGGGGTCGCGGTAAGGCAGGTAGGCGTTTTTGAAGATGTCGCGGAACAGCGGCGGGATGCCGGGGTTTTCGGGCATCTTGGCAATGCCTTCGCCG
>JBAQUE010000261.1:0-17943 GCA_049297315.1 Rugosibacter sp. | reverse complement strand
GTGGTGGGTTGTGGCAGGTAGCCCGCAGGCTGGTCAGAATCAAGATCAACCCACAGGGGATGCGCACATTGGCGGATGTCTTGCGGCGGTTCATGCAGCAAGCCGATTTTTGTACCCCAGCGGCGGGCCCAGCGGGCAACCCAGAGCAGGTCTCGGGCGGGCAGCTCATAAGGACTGGCCGCATGCAGCAGTTGGCATTCGGCGTAAGCGGAAAGCGGGCTGACTGGCACTTTGCCGTGACGCAAACGGTCATTGACCTGCTGTTCGGCAAGGCCGGATGACTCGGCAGCGGCAAAAACCTGGTTCAGCTTTTGCCAATAACCAGCATCGGGCAGCCGTTCGCTGCGCACCAGATCAATCTGCCAGTCGGCGAGCGTCGCCAGAGCGCGTTGGGCAACGGTGGCGGCTTTTCTCGGCGACTGGCCATCTTTATTCGCCGCTTCGAAACAGTGCAGATAATTGGTCAGCAACGCACTCCAAATCGCCAGCGTGCTATCCAATGCGGCCTGTTCTGGCGGGGCAAGCGGCAGCGGTCTGGCGACAAACTTTTGCGTAGCGGACTCTTGCACCTGCCGCAGCGGATCGCGCAATACCTCAAGCATCGCAAAACGTTCGCCCTTGGGCAGGGTAAACCGGGCCAGCAACGTGAGTTGCCGCAAGAACATCGCCTGCGCCTGGGCGATGTTGTCCAGCGGCACCGCCGTCAGCCAGATGCGGCAAGCGGCCTCGGTGGCGAAGGCGGGAGGCTGCTCCATTCCGGTGGAAGGCAAAGCAAGGTTCATGGCCGCAGGCTGAATAAAAGCTGGCCGCGCAAGGCTGCCGCAAACATATTTGTCGCTGGCGCTTCGCGTACCTGGCCGGTACGCTGGGGTGCGGCCCAGATCGGCAAGGGGAAATGGCTGTCATCGCGCCAGCGCGGGATGACATGCCAATGCAGATGCGGCGTCATGTTGCCCAGGCTGGCGAGGTTGATCTTGTCCGGTGACATTTGTTGCCGTACGGTACGCTCGACCGCCAGCACAACATCCAGCAGATGGCGCGCATCGCTTGCGCCGAGGTCGCCCATTTCCACCACATGCGCCTGCCAGATGACGCGGCAAAAACCGGGGAACCGTGTGCCTTCTTCACCACCGGCGCGCACCACGCGGCAACGCTCATCAGCCCATAACAATTCGCCGCCCGCGACATGGCACAGCTCACAATCATTTGCGTTCATGTGCGATTGCCCATCGGCTACAACAACACGCGTTCGATGCCACCGGCATTCGCGGCGCGCACATAGTCAGGCATCCAGTCGGGACCGAGCACCGCCTTGGCGATTTCCACCACGATGTAGTCGGCCTGCGTATTTGCGTCGTCGTCATAGCGGCTCAGTCCCTGCAGGCAGGCCGGACAGGCGGTGAGGATTTTCACTTCGCCGGCAAAACCATCCGCGCGCAGTTGCGCCGCGCCTTTGGAAATTTCTTCCTGCTTGCGGAATTTCACCTGCGTCGCGATGTCGGGGCGGGCATAGGCGAAGGAACCGGCATCGCCGCAGCAGCGGTCGGACAGGGGCACGTCCTGCCCCATCAGGGTGTTGGTCACCGCCAGCGGCGCGTAGGTTTTCATCGGCGTGTGGCAGGGGTCATGATACATGTAGCGCACGCCGCTCACGCCATTCAGCCTGACGCCCTTTTCCATCAGGTATTCATGGATGTCGAGCAAGCGGCAGCCGGGGAAGATTTTCTCGAATTCGTATTTCTGCAACTGGTCCATGCAGGTGCCGCAGGACACGATGACGGTCTTGATGTCGAGATAATTCAGCGTATTGGCCACGCGGTGGAACAGCACGCGGTTGTCCATGCTGATTTTCTGCCCCTTGTCTTCATCGCCCGCCGCGTTCTGCGGATAGCCGCAGCACAAATAGCCCGGCGGCAACACCGTGGTCGCGCCAATCTCATACAGCATGGCCTGGGTGGCGAGGCCGACTTGCGAGAACAGGCGCTCGGAACCGCAGCCGGGGAAATAGAACACGGCATCTGATTCTTCCGTGGTTTTTTGCGGATTGCGGATGACCGGGATCAGCTCATCATCTTCAATGTCCAGCAAACCGCGCGAGGTGCGCTTGGGCAGGTTGCCCGGCATCGGCCGGTTCATGAAGTGGATCACCTGCGCCTTGATGGTCGGCTTGCCCACCGTCGCCGGCGGCAGGGCGCGGGTTTGCTGGACCAGACCGAGCGCCTTGAAAACCCTGTGCGCCAGGCGCTGTGCCTTGAAGCCGAAATCCATCATGCCGGCGCGCACCAGCTTGATCGTGCGCGGATCTTTCAGGTTGAGGAAAGTCATCGAGGCAAACGTGCCGGGATTGAATTTCTTCTTGCCCTGCTTGCGCAAAAAGTTGCGCATGGCGACCGAGACATCGCCGAAATCGATATCCACCGGGCAGGGTTTGAGGCAGCGATGGCAAACCGTGCAGTGGTCGGCGACATCGGAAAACTCGTCGAAATGCTGCAAGGAAATGCCGCGCCGCGTCTGCTCTTCGTAAAGAAATGCCTCGATCAGCAACGAGGTGCCGAGGATCTTGTCGCGCGGTGAATACAGCAGGTTGGCGCGCGGCACATGGGTCGAGCAGACCGGCTTGCACTTGCCGCAGCGCAGGCAACTCTTGATCGAATCGGAAATCTTGCCGATGTCCGATTGCTCCATGATCAGCGATTCCGCGCCGAGCAGCGAGAACGATGGCGTGTAGGCATTCTCCAGCCCGCCACCAGGCAGCAGCTTGCCGCGGTTGAACCGCCCTTGCGGATCGATGCGCTGCTTGTAGTCGCGGAACGGGCGTATCTCGTCTTCGCTCAGAAATTCCAGCTTGGTGATGCCAATGCCATGTTCGCCGGAAATTACGCCACCCAGCGATTTGGCCAGCGCCATGATGCGCGCCACCGCCTGATTGGCGGTTTGCAGCATGGCGTAGTTGTCCGAATTGACGGGGATGTTGGTGTGCACATTGCCGTCGCCCGCGTGCATGTGCAGCGCGACAAAAACCCGGCTGCGCAGGACTTCCTTTTGCACGACCTGGATGCCGGCCAGCGTGGGACCGAAAGCCACACCGTCAAAAATCGATTCCAGCCCGGCTTTCAGTTCGAGCTTCCACGACACGCGCAGGCGATAGTTTTGCAGGTCGTCGAAATACTGGTCGAGCTGGTCAAGATAATCCTGCCAGCGCGCACGTACTTCGCGCACCAGTTCCAGCGCCTGCTCGCGGCGGTCGCCGAGCAGTTCCGGTTTGGCTAGCATGGTGTCGCCGACGTTCAGCGGCAGATCGCCCTGCAAATAGGTTTCCAGCGCATCGGCCAGCGCGATCTTGTTGCTGATCGACAGCTCGATGTTGATGCGTTCGATGCCGTCGCAATAATCACCCATGCGCGGCAGCGGAATCACCACGTCTTCATTGATCTTGAAGGCGTTGGTGTGTTTTGAAATCGCCGCCGTGCGCCCGCGGTCGAGCCAGAATTTCTTGCGCGTCTCGGGCGACACGGCGATGAAGCCTTCGCCGCCGCGCACGCTGGCCAGGCGCACCACTTCCGACGCGGCAGCCATCACCGCCGTCTCGTCAGCGCCGACTATATCGCCGATCAGCACCATCTTCGGCCGCCCGTGGCGTTTTGCTTTGGTGGCGTAACCAACGGCACGCAGATAGCGTTCGTCGAGATGCTCCAGGCCGGCCAGCAGCGCGCCGCCGGGGCTGGTTTTCAGGTAGTCGGTAATCTCGACTATCGACGGCACGGCATCGCGCACCTGGCCGAAAAATTCCAGGCAAACCGTGCGCGTGACCGGCGGCATCTTGTGCAGAATCCACACCGCCGAGGTGATCAGCCCATCCGTGCCTTCCTTCTGGATGCCGGGCAGGCCGCCGAGGAATTTATCGGTGACGTCCTTGCCCAGCCCGGGTTTGCGGAACTGTGCGCCGGGGATGGCGAGCATTTCCACGCCCAGCCGGGTCTGGCCGCTGGCGTCGTAACGGGTCAGGCGGAAGGTGACGCGTTCCTGCTCGTGAATCTTGCCGAAGTTGTGGTTGATGCGTTCAACTTCCAGCCAGTTACCGTCTGGCGTGACCATGCGCCACGAGGCCAGGTTGTCCAGCGCCGTGCCCCACAGCACGGCTTTTTTGCCGCCCGCATTCATCGCGACATTGCCGCCGATGCACGACGCATCGGCCGAAGTCGGGTCGCAGGCGAAGACCAGCCCGGCCGCTTCGGCCGCTTCCATCACGCGGCGCGTGACCAGCCCTGCGCCGGTGCGCACCGTGGCGTAATCCCTGTCGGCGCCGGGCAGGCGCATCTGCTGCACCGTTCCCAGATCGATCAGCTTTTCGGTGTTGATGACGGCTGAATGCGCATCCAGCGGCACTGCGCCGCCGGTGTAACCGGTGCCGCCGCCGCGCGGGATGATGGTCAGTTCCAGTTCGATGCAACCCTGCACCAGCGCCGCGATTTCCTCTTCGGTATCCGGCTTCAACACCACAAAAGGAAACTCGACGCGCCAGTCCGTCGCGTCGGTGACATGCGCCACGCGCGACAAGCCGTCAAAAGCGATGTTGTCGCGGCGCGTGTGGCGCAGCAGGCGCTGCAACACTTTTTTGCGCAAGCGCGCGGTGTCGTCAAACCAGCGCTCGAAATCCTGCACCGCACGGTGGGTGACGGCAAGCAGTTGCGCTACCAGTTCATTGCCCGCGCGGCGTGCATCGATTTCACGCAGCCGATGGCGCAGAGCCCCAACCAGCGCGCGGCGGCGGCCGGCATTGGCCAGCAGGTCATCTTCCAGATACGGATTGCGGCGCACCACCCAGATGTCGCCCAGCACTTCATACAACATGCGCGCCGAACGCCCCGTGACGCGCTCCCCGCGCAGCTCGGTCAACAGCGCCCACGCTTCCTCGCCGAGCAGGCGGATGGTGATTTCCCGGTCGGAAAAAGACGTGTAGTTGTAAGGGATTTCGCGCAGGCGGGCGGTCATGGCTTTATGCAACACGATGATCAAGCCGACATTCTAGGCCAAGCGCCGCCGCATGTTGTGCCGCAATAACCGTACGCATCATGGGGAAAGGAGAAAAGTTCCCGCAGGCGACCCGAAGGTAGTGCAGGGCAAGCATCGCGCTGGCGCTGATGAAGCAACTGCGCAGCAGGGTGGTCGAGCAAAGGACACTCTCCTCGCCGCTGCGGATCCTCGCCGTAGCGGATGGCAATACGGCGGTAAACTGACGCCAAGGCGTTATTTTCACGCCCCGCCTCCGCCGCAGCTCCCGCGTCCACCCATGACCCACACCCCGTCACCCACGCCCGCCCGCTCATTGCCCCGTGCGCTGCTGCATCTGGCCTGGCCGACGCTGATAGCGCAAATGGCGGTGATGGGCGGCGGGGTGATCGACACGTTGATGGCCGGGCGCATCTCCGCGCTTGACCTGGCGGCGGTGGGCATCGGCGCGAGCATTTATGCGACGGTGTTTGTCACTGTGATGGGCGTGTTGCTGGCGCTGATTCCGGTGGTCGCCCATCACCATGGCGCGCGGCGCTTCACGGCCATTGGCGCGGATGTGCGGCAAAGCCTGTGGCTGGTGCTGGGGCTCGCGCTACTGGCGGTGCTGCTACTCAAACATCCTGAGCCGTTTCTTTACTTTGCACAGCCCGGCCCGGCGCTGGAAACCAAGGTGCGCGCCTATCTCGACGGGCTGGCCTGGGCGGTGCCTGGCTACCTGATTTTCCGCGTGTTCTATGGCCTGACCACCGGCATCGGCCACCCGCGGCCGGTGATGATTTTCAACCTGGCGGCGCTGGCGCTCAAGGCGCCGCTGAACTGGATTTTCATGTACGGCCACTTTGGCCTGCCCGCGCTGGGCGGCCCCGGCTGCGGCTGGTCTTCGGCGGTCATCGCCTGGCTGCTGGCGATTGTTGCCTGGAGCTGGTGCCGCCGCGAGGCGACGTATGCGCCGTATGGCGTGTTCAGTCATTTCGAGTGGCCGCAATGGCCGGCGTTAAAAGAGCTGTTGCGGCTGGGCGTGCCGAGCGGCGCATCGTTTCTGGTGGATGTCAGCGCGTTTACCTTCATGGCCTTGTTCATCGCGCGGCTGGGGCCGCAGGTATCTGCCGCGCATCAGATCGCCGCGAATGCCGCGGTGTTCATGTTCATGGCGCCTACCGCCGTAGGCAGCGCGACAGCGGTGCTGGTCGGGCAGGCGCTGGGCGCTGGAGAAAGTCGGCGCTCGCGGGACGCCGGTTTGCTGGGTTTGGGCATCGCCGGTGCGTCGGGCTTGACCCTCGGCGCGGCGATGTATGCCGGTGCGCTGCCACTGGCCCGCGCCTATACGCCGGACGCGGCCGTCGCCCCCATCGCCGCCAGGCTGCTGGTGCTGGTCGCCGCCTACCATCTGGCCGATAGCGTGCAGGCGGTGATGATCCAGGTGCTGCGCGCCTACAAGCGCACCTGGGGGCCGACGCTGATTTATGCCGTGTCGCTGTGGGGCGTCGGCCTCGGCGGCGGCTATCTGCTCGGCCTGACGGATGTCTTCGGCCCGGCGCGTGGCGCGGCGGGTTTCTGGATCGCGGCGGCCGCCAGCCTGACTGTCGCCAGCGGGATGACGACGGCGTATTTTCTGCATATCGCGAAAGCGAAGGCATTAGACAAGCCGTCTTGAACCGCACCGTACGAACCAGTATCAGCACAGGCAAAAACTGTTTATTTACTCACCCTCCGGCGCGATGGGCAGTTCGAACCAGAATTCGGCGCCCTCACCCGGCGCCGATTCGAAACCAATCGCGCCATGCATGCGTTCGATCAGCGCGCGGCAGATGCTGAGACCCAGGCCAGTCCCGCCCTTCTGACGTGAGTCGGACGTGTCGGCCTGGGAGAACTTCTGGAATATCTGCCCGCGAAATTCTTGCGGAATGCCAGCGCCATGGTCCCGCACCGAGACCCTCACCCGGCCTGCCGCAACACCCAGGGAAATGGCGACCTCGCCGTCACGGGGCGAGAACTTCGCTGCATTGGACAGCAAATTGGCCATGACCTGAAGCACACGGTCAGGATCGGCAAGTACCTTCGGCACAGGCTTGCCACTCAGCTTCATGTGGACGCCATACTGTGCGGCATACTCGCCATTGGCTTCCATGGACTGGCGTGTGAGTAGCTCCAGGTCTACCGGACGCAGCGCGAAGGACATGTTTCCCGACTCGAGTTTTTCCATGTCGAGAATATCGTTGATCAGCAGCACCAGACGTTCGCTGTTGAAATACGCAATGTCGATCATGCGCTTGACCTGCCCTGACAGATCCTCCACCGCACCATCAGCCAGCAGCGACAGGGCGCCACGGATGCTGGTCAGGGGTGTGCGCAACTCATGGCTGACCGTCGATATAAAGTCGCGCTTCATGCGGTCGATGCGATGCCGCTCGGTGACATCACGGGCGATGCCAATGAACAGCCCTGCCTTCTCTCCGGATATATGCTGCAGGAACAATTCAACTGACAGTTGCCCTCCCTGCTTTGTACCAAGAATCGCTTCGTAATTCAGCCAGGGGTGCTCTCCGGCCAGCAGCGGTTTGATCCACTCACGATATTGTTGTTCGGATGCCCCGGCCTGCATCCGGTAAACCGGCAGGCCGATCAGTTCGGCGCTCGGGTAACCGAGACGGTCGACCATGCCGCGATTGGCGTAATTGATTCTTAGCGACACCGGATCGAACATGAAAATCATGTCGAGCGTATTGTCGAGCACATGCTTGAAGCGACTGACCTCCTGCAAGGCCCGGTTGCGCTCCCCGATCTCGTCGCTGAGAGTCTGGTTGAGTTGCCGCAGCCGCGATGATGTATTGACCACGAACAGGATGAAGGAAAGACCGAGAAGCACGGCCAGAGTGATGCTAAGAGCCAACAAACGCCCTGTGATCTGCTTGAGGCGCAGCGTCTCTGCCTGCCGCTCAGTGAGCAACAGGTTTTCAGCATCAGTCATTGCCGTTAGCATGGCCCTCATGCTTATCCGCAATTCGCGCCCCTTGTCGCCAATGACAACAAGCTGGGCGGCATTCGGCCTTAGACCGTTTCGCGGTTGACTGCACCAGGCCTGCAGCGGCGCTATATATTCGTTCTGCCATGCCTGCCATATGCCGGATAGATCCCGCAGGCGGCCCTGCTGCATGGGGTTGTCGCGCGTCAATTGCAACAACGCCGATTGAGTCGCCACAAAATCCGCATCCGACGAAATCTGCCCGAGAAACGAGTCGTCGCCGGTCACCGCACAATAGGCCAGCCCCTGGTCACGGCGCATCACGACCTCTACTTCACGCAATCCCGTCAGTATCTGGTGTGTGAGGATCCGCGAATCCTGCGCCTTGAGCAGCGCAGCATAACGCCCCGACACCAGCGCAAAAACAATGCCCAGGGCGATGACCAGTCCCAGGAAGGCGACCATCACCTGCCGACTGAAGCGGTCCTTGAGCACCGTATCTTTATCCATCATGTTCGTTGCCATGATCCTTTACGCCGCATTTTCCCCCAGCCGCCGCGGGTGCCTCGCGCCCAGCGCCACAGGCCGCACAGTCGCCACCATGAATTGAGTTGGCGATAGCCGAGATTCTCGCCCAAAAGACCGGAGACCAGACCAAACAGTTGCGAGGTCTTCGGATAGGCATGGAAGGTAATCTGTTCCAGAAGCAGCCCGCTGACTGACAGCAGGAAACCAAGCCCCAGCGAAAGCATCAGGAAAATAGCGGAAGCCTGCCACGAGAGCAGGCCTCCCATGAAAGCCAGCACCACGAAGAGATAGCCGGCGACCTCGATCAGCGGACCGAACCCCTCGAAAAGAAGCATGGCCGGGAATGCGATCCAGCCAACCGTTCCGCCATGCCGATGGAGCAGCAGGGAACGATTCAGCCACAGGCTCTCCATTAATCCGCGCTGCCAGCGTATGCGCTGGTTCTGGAGGGTGCGCAGATCCTCCGGAGCCTCGGTCCAGCAGACCGGGTCAGGCAGGAAAACAACCCGGCAAGGCTGGCGAGCGGTCCAGCGCAAACGGTGCAAGCGGACCACCAGTTCCATGTCTTCACCCACGGTGTCAGTTCGGTAACCTCCCGCCTCGACCACCAAATCCTTGCGGAAGATACCGAAGGCTCCGGAAACGATCAGTATGGCATTGAGTGGCGCCCAACCCATGCGACCAAACAGGAAAGCACGCAGGTACTCAATAACCTGGAACAGCGCCAGGGGGTTGCGTGGCAGGCCGACCGATTCGAGAAACCCACCGGAAACCTTGCAGCCATTGGCAATGCGTACCGTACCACCGGCAGCGACGACCGACGGGTCGTCCATGAAGGGTGCGACCAGCTGGAGCAGGCTGTCCCGCTGCAGGATGGAATCGGCATCGACGACGCAGAACAGGGGGTGCCGGACATTATTGATGCCGGCGTTGATTGAATCGGCCTTGCCACCGTTTTCCTTGTCGATCACCCGCAGGTTTTTGTGCACTGTGGACCGGTAGATGCCACGTACAGCCTTCGTCGGCAACTGCACCCTGTAGACCTCGGGAAATGGTATCAGGTGGAACTCCCGCTCCAGGACAGCGAGTGTTCCATCACGCGAGCCATCATTGATGACGATGACCTCCATCTGTGGATAGCTGAGCTGAAGCATCGACCTGATCGAGGCGACAATGGTGGTTTCCTCGTTGTAGGCGGGGACTAGCAGGCTGATCGGTGGCTCTAAGCCACTGTAGAGATTGGAGAGTTCACCCGGGATACGCAGGCGCCTGTCTCGCAATATCGCCACCAAAGAGACCAGATTGAGGCCCAGGTAGAGCAGGTTGAGTCCGGCGAAATAGCCGAGAAACAGCCATTGTGCCGACGCGATCAATGCAGCGGACGTCATGCCTGTCTGGCCTCGGACGCCAGCAAAGTGACTCCGGCCTCGCCTGCGGCATAAATCAACATGTCGCGGGCAAAACCATCCTGCAAGCTGTTGTGCAGCAATTGCATATCCCCGGTGCTGACGCCGGGCAGGCGGACCAAGGCCTGCCCGGCGCGGTATCTTACCCACCACTCGCGGTCACACAGTAGCGGCGCCAGCAGGTCCATGTCGCGCGAGGCGCCAATGCGCCCCATCGCGCTGGCTGCTTGCGTGCGTACACACCAGTCTTCATGGTGGAGCAATCTGCGCACGACATTTATGCTCTGCGGGGTGCGTACCAGCTTCAGCGCGCTGATGATCAGCTCGCTCTGTTTTGCTTGCGTCAGCACCTTGTCGAGGATGGGGACAGCCGTCTCGATGTGGGCTTCGGCCAGTAGCGGCAACAAGCGCGGCAATATGGTTTCCGGAACCCTGCGCAGGAAGGTCGCCAGCAGTGGGGACAACGTGTCAGCGCCGGCCTCACCGATGATCGCCACGATCTTGGCGGACGGCCAGTCGCTTCTCCGCGCAACGAGGGGCAACAGATCTCGTACCGCCTGCATTGGATCAATCAGTATCAGGGCGCGAGCGGCAGAGAGCGAAACATAAGGATCATCTTCCTGCACTACCTGCAATACCCGATCGCGATCTACGGGCTGCCCCAGCCGGCCAAGCGTCAACAATGCCAACAATCGTTCCCCACCGTTGCCATGGGCAAGCAGGCGCCGCGCCGCATGGTCAGCGCCAACCGCACAGGCAAGGCTGTTCAGGCCTCTCTCCGCTGCACCGCGCACCGACTCCCGGAATTCGTTCCACAAGACAAGAAAATAAATTTGGTGGCGCGCCGCCAGGCGCGGCACGCTGATATCCTCGCCCAGAATGGCGTCCATCATGAGCGGCCGCCAGCGGCTGATGAAGCTGGCGCGCTCGTGCAATCGCCAGCGTAGCAACTGCCGCAAGGCAATCAGCAACAGCAACAGCAACAGTGCCAATACGAATGCGCTCGCACCAACCCACAGGGCGATGCGTAATGCCGGATCAGAAGCGACGGCGGACGCCAAGCTCGATGCCATGACGCGTGTAGATGTCACCCTGGCGATGCACGTTCGCCACATAGGTGATCGCCCATTGCGGGCTTACCCAGTGGCTGCCGGCCAGCGCAGCATCGCGCACCTTGCTGACCAGCACGCCGGCTGCCCCCACATTTTCCGCTTCGCGTCCGGCACTGAGCGAGAAACCGATGCGGTTGCGGTCGCCATAGTAATAATCAAGTTGCATGCGCCCTGACGGGAACGTGCCGCCGACACCATCAAGCCTGCCGGAATACGTGGTGAAGGCAGCGCGGTAGTTCCGCCAATAACGTTCTGCAGTCAGGCTGGCAAGGGAAGTGCCCGCATTGTTGTATTCGGTATGGCGCCATCCGGCCTGGAGATTCCAGCCGTAGGCAAACTTGCGCTGCAATTGCCCGAAGGCCGACCAGCGCGCCAATACCTCATGGCTGGGACTCGTGCTGCCTTCAACAACCGCGGCCCAATCCGCCGGCAAGGGCAGATAGGCGCCGGCGAAGAGTTCCTGATCATCAAGGGAAAAACGCCTTGTTTCACGCAGGCTGCCGTAAATGGCACGGCCATCCTGCATGCGGTGCAACAACTGCGCCTCGATACTGCGCCAATCCGCGTAGTCGCGGCCCAGCGAGTCCTGGGAAACCCTGAGTTCCGCTTGAGTAGTTTCTTCGGCGGCATGAACTTTCCCCAAAACACCATACAGCACCAACAGGGCAAGACATGCCTTCCTCATGTAACGTTCTTTATCAGGCGCTTGACGCGGGCCATCAGCTCCATGGGCTGAAAAGGCTTGAGGACATAGTCATTGGCCCCCGCTTCCAAGGCCTTCACGATATCCTGTTCGGAAGATTTCGCCGTCAGCATGATGATGGGCGTCCCCTGCCATCCGGGATTGGACCGGATTGCGGCGACCAAGTGAAAGCCATCCGCATAGGGAAGCATGACATCAAGGACCGCCAGCGCCGCCACCTTGCCATGCGCAATTGCCTGCTCCGCTTCGCGCGCGTCGGCAGCGGCCACAGTATCGTAGCCCTCGCGCTGAAACATGAATTCCAGCAATTGGCGTATGGATTCATCGTCTTCAACAATCAGTATCAGCGGAGAGGGGATATTGCTTGGGACCATGGTCGGTTGTGCCGGCAAATTTCTAGCAGACCACGGGATTGTAAACGTTTCGCCTCTTTTCTTCCTGAATCCGATAACAGTCATCCCGACTGCCATCAGGCGCCCCTACCAACTTGCATTCGATAACTTTTTGTGGCCTGATTAGGCGATGTTCGTATCTCCACGGCGGGGGAAATTACCCTCGCCATCTTTTGTTGCCCAGCTTGCATGGTCTCGCGCTGTGCGGCCATGGCCTGGGCTGAAAGCCTTGCTGAATTTTTTCTCCGCCCTTGTTTTGTTGCTGGCGCTGCTGGCGACTCAGCAACTGGTGCTCACCCACAGCTACACGCACCTGGGCGCGAGTCCGGGCGAACAACTCACGGCGCAACGCGACCAGGACAACCCGCCAATCACACTGCATAGCTGCGCGCTGTGCGCTGTTGCCAGCGGCCTGCATCTCATCGCGTCGGACCCTGCATTGATGCTGTCCGCCGTGGTTTTTATGGCGCTCAGCCTTGCCGCCGCCGTCTCGCCAGCGCCGACTTTTTCGTTTCCCGCCGCTTACCTTAGCCGCGCCCCGCCTGTGCTCCTGGATTGATCTGTTTTTTCGCGCCGTCAGTTTTGCCACTGGCGCGTACTGTCAATTTTCAAGGAGTAAAACATGCATCGAGCATCCTTATCCGTGCTGGCCGCCTGTGGCGTGCTGGCCAGCCTGCCCGCACAGGCGGCAGACAATGATTTGAAAGCCCTGCGCGAAGAAATCGCGCAAATGCGCCAGGCTTACGAGCAACGCATCAATGCACTGGAGGCGCGTCTGGCTAATGCGGAAGCCAAAGCCGATAGCGCGCAAACGGTGGCCCGGCAGACTGCCGTTCAGCAAACCAGCGTGCAGCAGGCATTGGCGCAGCAACCCACGGTTCAACAAGCCGCTGCGCCCACACAAAGCAACAGCTTCAACCCCGAGATGTCGATGATTCTGATGGGGTCTTACAACAACCTGAAGCAGGATCCGAACGCTTACCAGATCACCGGCTTCGTGCCGACGCTGGGCGAAGTCGGCCCCGGTGCGCGTGGCTTCAGCCTGGGCGAATCGGAACTTGTCCTGTCCGCCAATATCGACCCCAACTGGCGCGGCACGGCGATTCTCGCACTGGCGCCGGAAGGGGGCGTCAATATGGAAAACGCCTACTTCGAGAGTCTCGGCCTGGGCAATGGGTTCAGCTTCAAGGGCGGGCGCTTTTATTCCGGTATCGGCTACATGAACGAGCAACATGCCCACGCCTGGGATTTTGCCGATGCGCCGCTGGCGTACAAGGCCTTCCTTGGTAATCAACTGGGTGACGATGGCGTGCAGGTCAGGTGGCTGGCGCCAACGGACCTGTTCCTCGAATTCGGCGCGGAAGTTGGCCGCGGACGCACTTTCCCCGGCGCCGACAACAACAAGAATGGCGTCTCGCAAGGGGCGGTATTCGCGCATCTGGGCGGCGACGCGGGCATCAGCAACGCCTGGCGCGTGGGGCTGTCGTGGCTGGGCAGCTCACCCAAAGACCGCAGCTTTGATGATACCGACCGCACGGGTGCGACCGCCAGCAACCGCTTCAGCGGCAAGAGCCGGATGTGGGTTGCCGATGGCATCTGGAAATGGTCACCGGATGGCAACAGCACGGTGCATAACTTCAAGTTGCAGGGCGAGTATTTCAAACGCCGTGAGGACGGCACGTTGGCGAGCAATTCAGCGGCGGGCGCTTGCGCAGAAAACTGTGCGGCTGATTACAACAGCGACCAGAGCGGCTGGTATGTGCAGGGCGTCTATCAGTTCATGCCGCATTGGCGCGCTGGCGTGCGTCACGATGCGTTGAAGTCCGGCACGGTGGCTATCGGTCTCGTCAATAGCGGCATGCTGAGTTTTGCCGACTTTCCGCAGTTGGCCGCGCACAACCCGAAACGCAACACCGCGATGCTGGATTACAGCCCGAGCGAATACACGCGCTTCCGCTTGCAGTTTGCGCGCGATGATTCAGGCATCGGCGCGACGGACAATCAGTTATTCCTGCAATACATCTTTAGCCTGGGTGCGCATGGCGCGCACGCTTTTTGATTGGAGCCAAAAAATGAAACGACTTATTTTTGCATTGTTCAGCTTGCTGTCTCTGGCCGCACACGCCGACCTCAAGGTGTTCGCCACGGTTCCCGAATGGGGCGCGCTGGCCAGGGAAATCGGCGGCAAGCATGCCGATGTATTCACCGCGACGGGCGGCCTGCAAGACCCGCACCGGGTCGAGGCCCGGCCATCGTTGATCGCCCGCGCGCGCAATGCGGATTTGGTGGTGGCCACCGGCGCGGAGCTGGAAATTGGCTGGCTGCCGATAATCCTGCGCAACTCCGGCAACCCGCGTGTGCAACCCGGCCAGCCGGGGAATTTTGAAGCGGCGCGCGCTGTGCGCATGCTCGAAGTGCCGACGCGGCTCGACCGCGCGGATGGCGACGTGCATGCGGGCGGCAATCCGCATATCCAGAATGACCCGCGCAATATCCTGAAAGTGGGCGAGGCGCTCACCGCACGCATGGCGCAACTCGATGCGGCGAATGCTGTTGAATATCAAGCCAACTTCAACAACTTTACTGGACGCTGGAAGGCCGCGATGACGAAATGGGAAGCCAGCGCGGCGCCCTTGCGCGGCATGCATGTGGTCACCCAGCACAAGGCCTTTCCCTATCTGTATGACTGGCTGGGCATCGTCGAAGTCGCTACGCTGGAGCCCAAGCCCGGCGTCGAGCCAGCGGTGTCTTATCTTTCTCAGGTCATGAATGATGTCGCCACCCAAAAACCGCGCATGGTGATCCGCGCGGCGTGGAATTCGCCACAGCCTACCGAGTGGTTCAGTGAGCATGCGCATGTGCCCGCAGTGGTGCTGCCCTTCACCGTGGGCGGCAGCGAGCAGGCCAAGGATTTGTTCAGCCTGTTTGATGACACCGTCGCGCAATTGTTGAGGGCCAGCAAATGAACGCATTGAACACATTCGACTGGAGTTTGCTGGCCGCCCCGTTTGCGGCCGGGCTGCTGGTGTTGGCCACGCATGTGCCGCTGGGCCGCGAAGTGTTGAAGCGCGGCATCATTTTCATCGACCTGGCCATAGCGCAAGTTGCCGGGCTGGGCGTGATGCTGGCGAAAATGCTCGAATGGAGCCACAGCGAAGCGACGGTTGACCCGGCCACGCAACTCACCGCCGCCGCTGCCGCCTGCGCTGGCGCGCTGTTGCTGACCTGGAGCGGCAAGCGCTGGCCGGAGATACAGGAGGCGTTGATCGGCCTGTTGTTCGTCTTCGCCGCGTCCGCAGGCATTTTGCTGCTGGCGCATAACCCGCATGGCGGCGAGCACCTCAAGGACATGCTGGCAGGACAAATACTCTGGGTGAATTGGCCGCAGCTTGCGCTACCCGCAGCCATTTATGCGGCCATCCTGGTGTTCTGGTTTGCCCTGCGGCAGCGCTTTGGCGATGGTGGGTTTTATCTGCTGTTCGCGCTGACGGTGACGTTCTCGGTGCAACTGGTGGGCGTGTTTCTGGTGTTCACCAGCTTGATCGCACCGGCCATTGCCAGCCGCGGCCGCGCAGGGTGGCGGGGTTTACTGTTCGCGTATGGCATCGGGGCGCTGGGTTATGCGCTGGGTCTGGCCGCTTCCGCCTGGTGGGACTTGCCCTCAGGTGCGGCAATTGCCTGCGTTTTGTGCGGCCTGGCCAGTATCGGGCTGAGGTTGCGTCCAGTCCGGTAAACTGTTGCCAATAACAGGAGCAACTTTCATGGAGCAATATCACGGCACGACGATTCTTTCCGTGCGGCGCGGCAACCAGGTCGCGCTCGGCGGCGATGGCCAGGTCACCCTCGGCAACATCGTCATCAAGGCTACCGCACGCAAGATCCGCCGGCTGTACAACGACCAGATACTGGCCGGATTTGCCGGCGGCACGGCGGATGCGTTCACGCTGTTCGAGCGCTTCGAAGCCAAGCTGGAAAAACATCAGGGCCAGTTGTTGCGCGCGGCGGTAGAGCTCGCCAAGGACTGGCGCACCGACCGCATGCTGCGTCGGCTGGAGGCGATGCTCTCGATCGCCGACCGCGAGCATTCATTGGTCATTACCGGCAATGGCGATGTGCTGGAGCCGGAATTCGGCATTGTCGCCATCGGCAGCGGCGGCGCGTATGCGCAGTCCGCCGCGCGGGCGCTGCTGGAAAATACCGAACTTGCCCCGGCGGACATCGTCAAGAAATCGTTGGCGATTGCCGGTGATATCTGCATCTACACCAACCAGAACCATTTGATTGAAACCCTTGACTGAGACCGAATTTTTATGTCTGCCCTGTCCATCATGACCCCGGCTGAAATTGTTTCCGAACTCGACAAGCACATCGTCGGCCAGGCGCGCGCCAAACGCGCGGTGGCCATCGCCTTGCGCAACCGTTGGCGGCGGGCGCAGGTGGCCGAGCCCTTGCGCACCGAAATCACGCCGAAAAACATCTTGATGATCGGCCCCACGGGCGTGGGCAAAACCGAAATCGCGCGGCGCCTGGCGCGGCTGGCGAATGCGCCCTTCATCAAAATCGAGGCAACCAAGTTCACCGAGGTCGGTTACGTTGGCCGCGACGTGGATACCATCATCCGCGATCTGGCGGAAACCGCGATCAAGAACGCCCGCGAAGCGGCGATGCGATCCGTACAAGACCGCGCGAAGGATGCGGCCGAAGAACGCGTGCTGGATATTTTGCTGCCTACCGCAAAAGTTATGCGTAGCGGTATCCAGCCGGACGGCTTTGGCGAGACGGCGAGCGAGGCTTCGCCGACAGCGGATAGCACGCGCCAGAAGTTCAGGAAGAAGCTGCGCGAGGGCGCGCTGGATGACAAGGAAATCGAGGTCGCTGTCGCCCAGGCCACAGCGAGCATGGAAATTTTCGCCCCGCCGGGCATGGAAGATTTGACCCAGCAGATTCAGGGCATGTTCCAGCACATGGGCAGCGGCAAGAAGCAAACGCGCAAGATGCAAATCCGCGATGCGTTAAAAGCGCTGGCCGAGGAAGAAGCGGCGCAGTTCATCAACGATGAGGAAGTCAAAGCCGACGCGCTGAAAAACGTCGAGCAAAACGGCATCGTGTTCCTCGATGAGATCGACAAGATTGCCACGCGCTCGGATGCGCACGGCGCCGATGTCTCGCGCCAGGGCGTGCAGCGCGACCTGTTGCCGCTGGTCGAAGGCACGACGGTGTCCACCAAGTACGGCATGATCAAGACCGACCATATTTTGTTCATCGCCAGTGGCGCGTTTCATTTGGCTAAACCCTCGGATTTGATTCCCGAGCTGCAGGGGCGCTTCCCGATTCGTGTGGAACTCGATTCGCTCTCGGTGGATGATTTTCAGCGCATCCTGGTGCAGACCGATGCATGCCTGACGCGCCAGTATCAGGCGCTGCTGGCGACCGAAGGCGTGCAACTGGAATTTGCGGCGGATGGCATTCAGCGCCTGGCGGAAATCGCCTTTCAGGTGAATGAAAAAACCGAGAACATCGGCGCGCGGCGGCTGTACACGGTGATGGAAAAACTGCTCGAAGACATCTCGTTCGACGCGGGCAAGCCAGGTGCCGCACCGATCAGCATTGATGCAGCGTATGTCGATGCGCGGCTGGGCGAGTTGGCAAAAAGCGAGGACTTGGCGCGCTATGTACTTTAACGCGGCGAAGTAACGCTAATCTTACTGTGTCACAAACGTAGACGTAGGTTCACCGAGCTGCAATGCGGGCAGTGCCCCAGGGCGATTGCGAGGGCGATGCCCAGTTGGAAGCGCAACGTTGTGATCGAGTTCGTAACGTGACGCTG
>JBAQUE010000260.1:0-5099 GCA_049297315.1 Rugosibacter sp. | reverse complement strand
TGGTGTCGATCAGCAAGGCGACGCCATTTTTTTCAATCAGGAAGTCTTCTTCCTTGGCGGCTTCGTCGAAGGCGAAACCGTAGGAAAAACCAGAGCAACCACCACCAGTAACGTAGATGCGTAATTTCAGATTGGGGTTGCCTTCTTCCTCCATCAACTCGCTAACCTTGGCCGCAGCGGAGTCGGAAAACACCACAGGGGGAGCAGGGGGGGCGTCGATCACTAATTCACTCATTTGGAACCTCTCTTAAACCGTATAAATAAGGCTGTTGCCAAGCTCGTGTGTCAGGCCACAGGCTCGCAAATGGGATGCGCCGTTTCGATACTTGCGCCATTTTCGCCACTGTCATGCTTGGCGCGGTAATCAGCGACAGCAGCCTTGATGGCGTCTTCGGCAAGGATCGAACAATGAATTTTCACCGGTGGCAGGGCAAGTTCTTCGGCAATCGCGGTATTCTTGATCTCCAGTGCCTGATCCAGCGTTTTGCCTTTGACCCATTCGGTCACCAGAGATGATGAGGCGATGGCTGAGCCACAACCATAGGTCTTGAATTTGGCATCCTCGATGATGCCGTCCTTGCCTACCTTGATCTGCAACTTCATTACGTCGCCACAGGCTGGCGCACCCACCATGCCGGTGGCGACGCTGTCGTCATCCTTGGCAAAGCTGCCGACATTGCGTGGTTGTTCGTAATGGTCGAGAAGTTTTTCGCTATAAGCCATTTCATTTCTCCTGTGTCGGTAAATGCCAGTAAAAAATTACTTAAATTCTTTCTGTACAGCAGAAAGCCATTCAGTCACCCTCGTCCCCGGGCCGGGGGCCGGGGGCCGGGGGCCGGGGGCAACCCCACGCAGGGCTGCGCATTAAGCGGCAGTGCCCTTAATGTGCAGCCCATTGCACGCTGTTGATGTCGATGCCATCCTGATGCATCTCCCACAAAGGGGACATGTCCCGCAGGTGACCAATACTCTTCTTGAGCAGCGCAATTGCAAAATCCACATCTTCGTTACTCGTCCACCGGCCAAGCGTGAAACGGATTGAGCTATGCGCCAGTTCGTCAGGCAGGCCGAGCGCGCGCAGCACATAAGACGGTTCCAGGCTAGCCGAGGTGCAAGCGGAACCACTTGAGACAGCAATATCCTTGATTGCCATCATCAGGGACTCGCCTTCGACGAAATTGAAGCTGATGTTCAGGTTGTGCGGCACGCGCCTTTCCAAATCGCCATTGACGTGTACCGCGTCAATACCATCTTTGAGCCCTGTCAGCAGCCGGTCGCGCAGTGCACGTATGCGGCTATTCTCTTCCGCCATTTCGAGACGAGCAATACGGTAGGCTTCGCCCATGCCGACAATTTGATGGGTTGCCAGTGTGCCGGAACGCATGCCGCGCTCATGGCCGCCCCCGTGTATCTGCGCTTCCAGCCGTACTCGCGGTTTGCGCCGCACATAGAGCGCACCTATGCCTTTGGGACCATAGGTTTTGTGCGCCGACAGTGACATGAGGTCAACTTTCAGTGTGGATAAATCAATCCCTACTTTGCCAGTGGCCTGGGCGGCATCGACATGAAACAGAACGCCACGTGCGCGGCAAATATCCCCAAGCGCAGCGATATCCTGTATTACACCGACTTCGTTCTTGACGAACATCACGGATGCGAAAATCGTGTCATGCCGTAATGCGGCGGTGAACTTATCCAGATCCAGCAACCCGTTGGGCTCCACATCAAGATAGGTGATATCGAATCCATCCCGCTCCAACTCGCGCATGGTATCAAGCACTGCCTTGTGTTCCGTGGTGAGTGTGATCAGGTGCTTGCCCTTGCCTTTAAGAAAGTGGGCGACACCCTTGATCGCAAGGTTGTTTGATTCTGTTGCGCCCGAAGTCCACACAATTTCCTTACTATCAGCGCCAATCAAGGCAGCTACTTCCTGGCGTGCATCTTCAACGGCGCGCTCGGCATCCCATCCATAAGCATGAGAACGGCTGGCCGGGTTTCCAAACTGTTCGGTAAGATAGGGAATCATCTTCGCGACGACACGTGGGTCAACTGGTGTGGTGGCGGAGTAGTCAAAATAAATTGGCAACTTGCTCATACAAAACTCCCTGCTAGGTTTGCGAGCGCCTTCCTTTCAGCGCCGTATGCTGGCCTATCAGCAAAGACCGAGCCAGGGTCAGAGAATGATCGCATCCTCATGATAATAAAAGATAAGTTTGGATCCTATGATAATTTGATCCTGAGTTGATCTTGTCGGGATTTGTCGTTTTCCTTACAGGGACTAGTCGTATTTTTGTGTATTTCTTGCAGTGCGTAATTAGCTATTCCTTACTTCTTCAATGAGTTCAAGCACCAAGTGAAATTGGCTCGAATATTGCATTGCAACAAAGCAGATCGTTTGGTTTTTTTATAAGAAAAAATTCAGTCCTGAATACGATCCGGGAGACGGCGGGTTAGGGAGGGCTCGCGCGCCATTTACGAACATGTCCTAGATATCGAAACGAGAGGTGCTCCATGGCTACCAAAGACAGCAAGGATGGCGATCTTGAGCTGGTAACCATTTATGAAATCAGCAAGATTCTGAGTTCATCACTCAATCTTGCCGAGACATTGCGTGGGGTGTTGAACCTGCTGGCGAGTCACTTGGGTATCCGCCGTAGCATGATTAGTTTGGTGCAGGACTCGGGTGATTTGCACTTGGTTAGTGCGGTGGGTCTGTCAAAAGCTGAAATTGAACGTGGCCGGTATCTGGCCGGTGAAGGGGTTACCGGGCGGATATTCAAGACCGGCATGGCCTCAGTGGTTCCTGACATTACCAGTGAGCCACTCTTCCTTAATCGCACTGCTTCCCTGGATGTTGCCGACGAGGAGATGGTTGCTTTTATCGGCGTACCGATCAAGGCGGGGAGGGAGACCGTTGGTGTTCTTAGCATCAACCGCGGCACTGACAAGCGTATACGCAGTTTCGAGAAGGATCAGCGCTTCCTCACGATGGTGGCCAATCTGGTCGGACAGACAGTGCGTCTATACCATCTGGTCACTGCCGAGCGCAATGAATTGGTACGTGAAAAGACGCTGCTGCAAAAGGAGTTGCAGGGCAAATTCAGTATCAAGAATGTGATTGGTGTTTCCAAGCGCATGCAGGAAGTATTCGCCGAAGTGCATCAGGCTGCCCCCAGCCGCGCCACGGTGCTGTTGCGTGGTGAGAGTGGCACTGGCAAGGAGGCGGTAGCACGCGCCATCCATTTCCTGAGCCCGCGCAGGGATGCGCCTTTCATCAAGGTCAATTGTGCGGCGCTGTCGGAAACCCTGCTCGAATCAGAGCTTTTCGGACATGAAAAGGGTTCATTCACTGGCGCTATGAGCGAACGCAAAGGTCGCTTTGAAATGGCCAATGGTGGCACGCTGTTTCTCGATGAGATTGGTGATATTTCTCCTGCTTTCCAGGCAAAACTGCTGCGTGTCTTGCAGGAGCGGGAGTTCGAGCGCGTCGGTGGCAATCGCACCATTCACGTTGATGTCCGCCTGGTCACTGCCACCAATCGCGATCTTGAAAAAGCCGTGGCCGCCAATGAGTTTCGTGCTGATCTGTATTACCGCATCAATGTTGTCAGTATTTTCCTGCCACCATTGCGTGAGCGGCGCGAAGACATCCCCCCGCTGGTGGAACATTTCATCGACAAATTCAATAAAGACAACCGTCGTGATGTTGGCCTGGCGCCAGAAGCAATGGATATCGTGCTCAATTGTTATTGGCCGGGCAATGTGCGTGAGCTGGAAAACTGCATCGAGCGGGCTGCCACGATGACCCGTGGCAAGGTAATCCGTGACCTTAACTTCCCGTGCACCCACAACCGCTGCCTGACCCAGGTACTGCATGTACATGAGGCGCCACAGGTTGCATTTGTTCCTCTTGAGGCGATACATTCGGGAGCCATTTCTTCCCCGGAGAAGTTATCCGCTCCGGTAAAGGAAGCGGAACACCCGATCACTTCGGAGCGTGACCGTCTCGTATGGGCGATGGAGCAGTGCGGCTGGGTGCAGGCGAAGGCCGCACGCCTGCTCAACCTGACGCCAAGACAGATGGGATACGCACTGCAAAAATACAGCATCGAGATCAAGCGGTTCTGATTTTGTCCCGTCGCAACCTGGAATACCACTTGGTCATTGGGGGTCGTGCGTCCGGCGCGGCCCGATGTGTACCCAGAAAAGGTTCTGAATTGTGGCAGCGTCAGCATAGCCCACACCCTTTTGCCAAGGTATGGGTTATTTCCTACAGGCGATGGGCATCGGGCAGGTACTGGAACAGCCAGGTTTCCGTCAGGGGTCGGTTGCGCAAGGGCAGGAAACAGCGCAGATCCACCGGCTGGCTGCCTTCTACGTCTAACAAGTCGAACACCACTCGCCAGCGATCCGAACCCACCACCTTGAGGGAATAGCTTCCCGCCACCCGACCTCGGGATGCCCAGACGGTGGGCAGGATGTCGAAACGCTGAGGCATCTCGGCAAGGCCCGGTCCGGCGAAATCGATGACGAACTTGCGGGCATTCTCGGGACGGAGGCCCTTTTCCTGTCCGGGAATGCCGGAGCGCCCGATCCAGGTCTCGACCACCTGGGCGATCTGCGCCTGTGGATAGGGTTCCTGGTCCACCCAATGCAGGCGATAGTCAAATGCCCAGCGGGAACCGGGTGTGACGGCGGCCTTGGGGACCCAATAAGCGACAATATTGTCGTGGATTTCATCGTTGGTGGGGATTTCCACCAACTGAACGGCGCCCTCGCCCCACTCGCCCAAGGGTTCCACCCACAAGCCGGGTCGGCGGTCGTAGTAAGCCCCGTCGTCCTGGTAATGATCAAAGTTGCGGTCGCGCTGCAGCAGGCCAAAGCCGCGCGGATTGTTGTCGAAGAAGCTGTTGGTCATCACGTTGTGGGGATTATTGAGCGGTCGCCAGATGCGTTCACCCGCGCCAGTCCATAGCGCCAGGCCGTCATTGTCATGGATTTCCGGACGCCAATCCGTGCCCTGGCGGCGATTGGCCTCGCTGTACCAGAACATGCTGGTCAGGGGCGCAATGCCCAAGCGCGTAATCGCGGTGCGAGGA
>JBAQUE010000259.1:0-8033 GCA_049297315.1 Rugosibacter sp. | reverse complement strand
GCCAAGGCTGGCGGCGAAGGCTTCAACCAAATCCTTATCGAAGCCGCTGAAGGCGCTTCCTTCGCGCTGATAAAAACCCGGCGCTTCGCGCACGGCAACGACCAGTTCATGCGCCGCCTGCGGCGGTTCAATTCGCGAGCAGCCGCCGAGCAGGAGCAGAATGCCGCAAAAAATCAGGCGCAGGACATCAAGCAAGCAAATTACTCCATGAAGCGTTGTACTTCGCGGCTATAATGCCGCGCGTCGGAGAGGTGGCAGAGTGGTCGAATGTACCTGACTCGAAATCAGGCGTAGGTGCAAGCCTACCGTGGGTTCGAATCCCACCCACTCCGCCAATTCATTATCCATCAAAGTCCAATACGGTAAGAAATATCGTTATAAAACTTGATGTTGCATGATTTTATTGTCCGATGTCGTCCAAAGGCGTCCGACTGAATCCAACATAAAATCGTGGCAAAAACCGTGTATCGGGAGTTACCACGGTGACGACGAGTTTGAATCTCTTGACTGCAAAAGCCTGCGCCAGCGTCACCAGCGAAGGCAGGGCTATCCGCAAATTGCATGACGGTGGCGGATTATACCTAGGGTCTATGTCGACAGCCGGAAGTATTGGCGACTGCGCTATTGGGTTGATGGCAAGGAAAAGTCGCTTTCTCTTGGCGTCTTTCCAACTATCAGCTTGAAGGAAGCCCGCGCGCGTCGGAACGATAACCGCAAGCTCATCAGCCGATCTGGTTGACCCGTCTGCGGAGCGCAAGACCACCAAGGGCGCAAGATCGAGAAACGCGGCGCGGCAAGCGAGATATTGCCACCGATCTGCGAGGTGCGCTGACGCCCATGTCAAAAACATCAGGCAGCCGTCAGGCCGGAGGAATTGCCCGACCTGCTGCGCGCCGTTGCTACTTATGCCGAGCAGGGCGATAAGCAGACCATGTTTGCCCTGACCTTTGTGCTCACCAATGAACTGATCAAGGCGGATGGCAGGATGAAAATGCGCACAGAGCGTATCGTCCGGCTCTCCAACTCAGGCCATTACATCCTGAACGAACTCAAGATCATGGCGGGGAATAGCTGCTTCGTGTTTCCCGGCAGGAACCGGGATAGACCGATCAGCAATAACACCATGCTGTTCGCGCTCTATCGCCTTGGCTACAGGGGCAAGATCACCAGCCCCGTCGCGCTACGCGCAGCCTGATCCATCGCAGCTTCGCTGAACCACGGGTGCATTGGACAAGGGCCCGGTAGTGACACGCAGTACTGGGGCCGCACTTAGACGATGATTCCCATGTCCGGATTGTCTTTATCCACAAAAGCCCATGTCCAAGATGATCTCCTTCTGAGAAGATTTTGTAGGGCCTATTCAGTAGGCATGCTGATCCATGAGCACGATTAGAATGGTACGGAGAATAATGCGCAGATCGAGGGAGGGCGACCAGTTGCGCAGATAGTCGAGGTCGTATTCGATGCGATCCTTCATCTTGTCCAATGTCTCTGTTTCACCGCGCAGGCCATTGACTTGGGCCCATCCGGTAATGCCCGGCCTTACCTTGTGCCGCACCATGTAGCCCTTGATCAGCTTGCGGTACATCTCGTTGTGAGCGACGGCGTGGGGACGCGGACCAACGATGCTCATGCGTCCTTGCAATACGTTGATGAACTGCGGCAACTCGTCAAGCGATGTCTTGCGAATGAAGGCCCCGATCTGCGTGATGCGGCTGTCGTTACGGCTGGCCTGAATAATCTGGCCGCCGTCCTCGCATACCGTCATTGAACGGAACTTATAGATGATGATCTCCTCTCCGGCGAGCCCATAGCGACGCTGGCGGAAGATTACCGGGCCGGACGACCCCAGCTTGATACCGGCCGCAATGGCCAGCATCAACGGCGATACGAGCAGGAGGATGAGCAGCGACAGAACAATGTCACTGCCGCGCTTGATCAGGCCGTTGAATCCGGTGAAGGGGGTTTCGCACACGGCGACGACAGGTATGTTGCCCACTGTGTCCATGCGGCCCTGGATCAGATCGGTGACGAAGATGTCCGGGACAAAATAGATGGATACAGTGGTATCGCGCAGTTCATCGAGCAGCGACAGCACGCGCGGCTGCGGCATCATCGGCAGGGAGAGATAAAGCTGGCTGATATGCAGCGCTTTGACGCCCGAGGGAAGGTCGGCAATCCGGCCCAGCATAGGGAAACGTCCAAGGCTGCCAAGCCGTGATTGGGCACGGTCATCAAAAAAACCAACAACCTGTTTGCCGGAATATCGGTCGTCGGCAATTTGCTCTGCCAGTGCCAGTCCCTGTTCGTTCGTGCCGGCGATGGCAACACGCTGCAGGTTGCCCTGCAGCACCAATATCCGGGGAGCGGCGGCCCGCATCAGCAAATTCAGGCCAAGTTGCGTCGCTGGCGCCAGCCACAGCCAGGCGAGGATGACATCACTGTCGAAATGGCGAATGTATTGCGTCGCATAGCCGAAAAACAGAAGCAACGCGGCGATGCCAAGCCACCCCAGAACGATCCTGCGCACGAGCCGGGGCAACCTTTCGTGCAAGTGCAAGGTGCCCGGGAAGGTGATTGAAAAAACCAGCAAAGAGAGCAGCAGGTAATCCGGATCCAGGCGGCGGTTGATGGCATATGCCGCCGCCCATAACGAAAATACCAGGGCACACGGGTCGACTGTCTTCCCTATCAACTGGAGAAGGTTGTCGCGTCCGACGCGAAAAATATCGCCGCGGCTTGCCGCCGCCCTGCTTATTCCTGCAGCCGGTCTCGCACTGTTCATGCTGCTGGCAACTGCCGGCGGATGCAGTTACTGTCGTTGCCGCGGTTTATTTCTTCAAAACGCGATACTGCCTGGGCACGGTTGCTGACGTCTATCTTGCGGAAAATGCGCTGCAAATGATTCTTGACCGTAAATGGACTGATACCCAGGATGACGCCGATCTCGTAATTGGTTTTGCCGTTGCTGACCCAGCGCAGGATTTCGCTTTCCCGCTCGCTTAGCTGTGCCGATTCATCTGCAGGTTGATTTTTTAGCTCTGCCCGCGCGCTGTTTTCGGCAAAAGCGGAAATCCGGCGACTGGCACAATCGATGTGTGGCAGCAGGATCTCAAAAATTCTCCGCGCGCCTTCATTGAAATGGTCATTGCTACGGAACGCCACGTACAGCACATCAATGGCGGCACGCTCGTCCCGCATGCCCTGTACCAGCACGGAACGCATGCCGCGCAACGCGCGGTGCAGATTACATTGGCATGAACTGTTCAGGATCACGCCATCAGTTGTGTTGAGAGTGTAAGTGGCATGGCCATGCCTGACCCAGCGGTCGAAAAGCCCGGAGATCAGGCCTTCGATGTCAACATGAGAAAAACCCATGGTGCTGACACCGTAAATCGACGAGATGGCGTCGTAGTGCAGTCTTCCGGTGGAAAAGTTTCCATACGCAACCAGAAGCACATCATGTTGCAACAGAGTCTGCAACTCTCCCTGTAGCCACATGGACAACTGTGCATGCCGTCGAATATGCATCGATTCATGCAGGACATCGAAAAAATGATCGTCAGGTTTTTTTGAGATTTCTGCAAGAGATGTCATGATGGGATCACCGATAAAAGAGATGAAAGAAGGAATACGCGCAGACGCGTAGGCTGTTCAAAGTTGAGGTTGATCCGGTTCAGGATTCCTTCTTCTCGACTGACAGGCCCGCAATGTTCACGCCTTTGACCCCGTCGATGCTGGAGGCAATCTTGGTGGCCTGCTGCCGCAATTCCTCCATTGCCACGGATCCGGAAAGTGCAACCACACCCCGATTGGTTGTCACGGAGATGCCGGACAGCTTGTTTGAAATCAGGGCGGCCTTGACTTTCACGGTGATCGCGGAGTCGCTCAGGTAGACACCTGTATCAACACCTGTATCACCGCTCCGCATGGGCTCGTCGACGGGCTCATCCGCCGCATACGCTGCTGTCGCGCTGCCAAGGGCGAGCAGAATCGATGTTGTAATACCAATATGTGAGACAGATTTGTGGAGGGGCATGGTGAACTTCCTTTCTATTGAGAAATCAGCGCAGTACCGGATGGAATAATCCACTACGCGTAGCACTACGCAAAACCGATGCCAGTTTTTAGGGCAATAAAAATCAGTGGGTTGGGCGCTAAAGTTGCAACCGGATACGGACTGCTTGTCGCTATGCTCCGACAATGGCGCCCCGCCTCCCACTATGTGACTGATTTTGCTTCTTTCTTGGCGTCGCCGAGCGGCGACATTGCCCAAGGAAATCGCATGAATGCCAATGTCGTAAACGGCTGAAATAGTCGTTTACGACATTGGTTGCAAGGGGACTGTTCACATGGGTTGATTTGTGTAGTTTTCTGCCTTTTTAGAGTGATCCATGGAGACAGAGGGCAAAGCCCGATTGGCCGAGCTTTTTGTAGGTCTGCGCGATCCGAGGCAGGCGAAGAAGGTCGAGCACAATCTGCTGGAGATGCTGGTCGTGGCGGTATGCGCGGTACTGGTCGGCGCATTGGTGCATGGATGTTGTCTTTGGCGATGACCAGATGCGGGCCCGCACCGGTCACGCCGCACATAACTTCGCCGTGCTTCGCCATATTGCCTTGAATCTCATTCGTCCAGCGCAAGGGCGGCCTCAAGGTCCGCCGCCTCATCGCCGTAACGTCAGACAACTACCGCGCTCAACTCCTTGGGCTTGTATAAGATTGATGCGATTGCCCTGCGACATTGCCTTGGTTGACGGCCTATGCGGTCCGCGCATATATAATGGTCATAATAGTCACCGTACATCCAAGAGCGGAGATGCCCAAATGCCAAGCCCATGTACATGCATGCCAGGAATCAACTCGGATTTATGCAACTTGGAAACGGTGCCCGCCGCAGGTGTCGGAAGAGGCGGCAGGGGTGTGCTGATTGCGGGCCTGCTTGCCTCACTGTGCGCCGGTAGCGCTGCATACGCAGCCCCGCCGAACAGTCCGGATACGCTGCAATGGATTCTCTCCGAAACCCTGGCGTACGATGACAATCTGTTTCGTTTGCCGACGGACGTCGATCCCGCCACAAGCAACGGCAATAGCGACCGCGGATCGCTGATCCGTACCGATACCGCCGGCTTCGCCTGGGACAAGCCCTATTCACTGCAGCACTTCCATGTGGATGCCAGCGTCGAGCAGCACCATTATTCGAATCACGATTTTCTCGATTTCACCGGCGTCAATGGTTTGCTGGCCTGGGACTGGTCGCTGACCCCGCACCTCACGGGTGTCATTTCCGCCGATCGCAAGCAGGTATTGAACAGTTTTGCTGATTACCGCAACCAGGGCACGCGCAATGTGCGCACCAACCAGAGCCGCGTCGCCGCGGCGGATTACGAAGCGCTGGGCAGCTGGCACCTGATCGCCGCCGCCATTGATTATTCCAGCGTCAGTGACGATACTTCCCAGCCCATCGAGGACGCCGTCCGTTCGCACGGTGCGCAGGCGGGAGTCAAGTACGTTTTTTCCAGTACCAGCTACTTCAGTTATGTGGAGCGCAGCGAGAACGGCGATTACCCGGGTCATGAAGTGCAGCCGGCGACCTTGATCGATTCCGAGTTCCATCAGCGTGCTCATGAACTGCAGGCGGTATGGGCCTTTTCCGACAATACGGTGTTGAGCGGCCGCCTCACCAACAGCGAACGGCGCCATCCGAATTTCAGTCAGCGCAACTTTTCCGGCTCCGCCGGTCGCCTCGACCTGAACTGGAAGCCTACCGGCAAGACCAGCATCGTGGCGTCCGCGGGCCGCGATTTCGCCACTTTCCAGACGGCCTATTCCAACTACATTGCAACGGACGCGGTGAGCATCGCGCCGACGTGGCAAATGACTGCCAAGACAGCTCTCAAGGCAAAGCTCGTACATAGTTCGCGCGATTTTTTAGGCGAGCCGTTCGGTCCGGTCGCACGGCGCCGGGACAATATCAATTCGGCACAACTTGAGCTCGATTGGGACGCAATGCGCAGCATCAATGTCGCCGCACAAGTGCAGCACGACCGCCGAAATTCGAGCTATCCCGGATTCGACTATGCGGATACCATTGTCATGTTGAATCTTCGTCTCGCTTTCTAGCAGCCTGTCGGAACTTGAGCGAGCCTATGCCGGCCATGGCAGCGAGGCGTATCACCCGGCCACACTGCTCTCGCTGCTGATCTATGGCTACGCCAAGGGGACGTTCCTCCAGCCCGCAAGATTGAACGGGCGACCTTTGATTCGCTGGCCTTCCGGTATATCGCCTGCAACCGGCATCCGGATCACGACACCCTGGCAACCTTCCGGAAACACTTTGGCAAAGAATTTCAATCTGCTTTTGTGCAGGTACTGCAAGTGGCACGGGAGATCCAGCTGTCGCGTTTCGGCGCCGTCAGCTTGGACGGCGCCAAGATTCGCGCCAACGCCAGTCGCCACAGCGCCCTGTCGTATGGGCACGCCGAGAAGATCGCAGTGCACCTAAAGCGGAGAAGGTAGCGGCGACAGGCAAGAAGCCGGGGGCGGCAAGCCACCGTAGCCGTCCGAGTCCGGCACGTGTGCGGATGATCAGATCAACCTGACGGACGAAGCGTCGCGGATCATGAAGATGGCCAGCGGCGGCTTCGAGCCGTGCGACACCACCAGGATCACGCCGCTGATTGCGGTCAAGCGCGATGGGCATCATCAGGCATGGCGGGCGCGTTTCGCCGAGTCGGCACCCCTGGCCGGGGACGCTTCACCCATCGATGCGATGAAGCCTGCGCTCAAACAAAGACTGGCCGCGCGGCCTATGCGCTGCGCAAGCAAACCGTCGAACCGGTGTTCGACATCCGGTGATGGGCTGCCGCCAGTTTCTGCTGCGTGGCCTGGAGAACGTCCGGAACGAATGGACGCTGGTGTGCTTCGCGTGGAATTTGAAGCGCATGGCCGTATTGCGTCCGCAGTAAGACAATAGGACAGGCGCATTGCGCTTTCATGGCAAAACGACCTGATGTCAGCCAAAAACGCGCCCATTCATCCCGAATCGTGAAATCGGGCCGTCGGCTGAATTCAAGTCCGACAGGCTGCTAGCGCTGCGGGAAAGCACTTGCCGGATGCGAGTTCCTGCGAATCCGTTCGGACTATTTCGTGCCGGGGCGCAAGCACCTACGATTGCACCAACCGAGTCAACCCGGAAACCAAGAAAATGATCAACAGAGTTTGTCCTCTTGGCCTCTTGCTTGTCTTCGCAACGTTGCAGGGTTGCGGATCAGGCACCGGCACCGGGAAGGCGCCTGCATCCCAGGTGGCGGCTCGCGTCAATGGTGGCGAGATCACTATTTACCGCGTCAATAGCGTGCTCGGCGAGTTGAACAATCCAGATCCGCGAACCCTCGTGCAAACGCGGCGCGGCGTGCTCGATTCGCTGATCGACCAGGAACTCGCGGCACAGGCCGCCGAAGACGCCAAACTGGATCGCATGCCGACCGTGATGCAAGCCAGCGAGGCGGTGCGACGCGAGGTGTTGGCTCGTGCCTGGCTGGAGCAAATATCGGCGACGCTGCCCAAGCCCGATGCCACGCAGATATCGCGCTATTACGCCGATCATCCGGAACTATTTGCCCGGCGCCGCGTATACACCCTGCAACAGATCGTACTGACGGCCCAATCACCGGCATTGCTGAGCGAAGTGCGGCAGAGAATCGGCGCCGGTACGTCGATGCAGCAGATTGGCCACTGGCTGGAAGAACGCCAGGTCAACTATTCCGCTGGCGGCGGCCTGCGCGCTGCCGAGCAGATTCCGCTCGACATCCTCGTCAGATTGAGCAACGCCAGCGACGGCGAGACGCTGTTGATCAAGCAGCCGAGCTCAGTCCTGGTCGTCCATCTGGTGTCGTCGAGCCTGCAGCCGATGGCGGAAGCGGATGCTGCACCACGCATCCGGAAGTTTCTTGCCAATCAGGCCTGGACCGAGGCGCTCACTGCCGAAATAAAGCGGCTGAAGCGAACTGCTTCGATTACCTATCTGGGCGAAT
>JBAQUE010000258.1:0-8194 GCA_049297315.1 Rugosibacter sp. | reverse complement strand
GATCTGCGCGCAGGAGCCGACGGTCGCCCAGGTATCCACCATCGTGCCTTCATCGACATAGGCGCCGATATTCACATAGCTCGGCATCAGCACCACGTTCTTGCCGATGAAGCTACCGCGCCGTGCGACGGCGGGCGGCACGACACGGAAGCCGCCCTTCTCGAAGCGATGCGTATCGTAGTGGGCGAACTTGGTCGGCACCTTGTCGAAATAACGCATCGGGCCGTTGTCCATCAAGGCATTATTTTCCAGGCGGAAAGACAGCAGCACGGCTTTCTTGATCCACTGGTGCGTCGTCCACTGGCCATCGATTTTCTCGGCGACGCGCAATGCGCCGCTGTCCAGTTCGCCCAGCACATGCGCCACGGCATCACCGACGCGGGCCGGCGCCGTACCGGGTTGCAGGCTGGCGCGGTCCTCCCAGGCTTGTTCGATGATCTGCTGAAGATTTTGTAATGCGTCATTCATGGGCTTGGCTTTCATAAAGAGAGACAGAAATCATTGATCCGCTGCGCCGCCTCAAGGCAGTCCTCAAGACTCGGCACCAGCGCGATGCGGATAAAGTTTTCACCGGGGTTGATGCCATCGGCCACGCGGCCGAGATAGCTGCCCGGCAGCACGGCGACATTTTTTTCCTGCAACAGGCGCAGCGCAAATTCGGTATCGGCGATCGGCGCGAATTTGGCGACTGAGGCCCACAGGTAAAACCCGGCATCCGGTGCTGCGCACGGCAAATGTTTCGCAATCAGCGGCGTGGCCGCCGCGAATTTTTCCGCATACAGGCGCCGGTTGTCGCGCACATGCGCTTCGTCATTCCAGGCGGCAATGCTGGCAGCCTGCACCGCCGGACTCATCGCCCCGCCGTGATAGGTCCGATAGAGCAGAAATTTTTTCAGGATGGCCGCGTCCCCGGCGACGAAGCCGGAACGCAGCCCCGGCACATTGGAGCGTTTGGACAGGCTGGAGAACACCACCAGCTGGCGATAATCGCCGCGCCCCAACTGCATCGCCGCGCTTAACGCGCCGAGTGGTGGCGCGGCTTCGTCACCATAGATTTCCGAATAGCACTCGTCGGCGGCAATCACGAAACCATGCCGGTCGGCCAGGGTAAACAGTTCGCGCCACGACTCAAGACTCAGCACATGGCCGGTCGGGTTGGCCGGTGAGCAGACATACACCAGTTGCACATCACGCCAGACGGATTCCGGCAATGCGGACCAATCCATGACAAAGCCGGTTTGCGGCAGGGTATTCAGAAAAACCGGTTGCGCACCGGCGAGCAAGGCCGCGCCTTCATAAATCTGATAGAACGGATTGGGGCAGACCACTTTCGCGCCGGGCCGGGTGCGGTCGATCACCGTCTGGGCGAAAGCAAACAGCGCTTCGCGCGTGCCATTTACCGGCAACACTTGCGTATTCGCATCCAGCGCCGGCAAGGCATAACGACAGCTCGCCCAAGCGGCGATCGCATGGCGCAAGGCCTCGCTACCCTGCGTCGTCGGATACACCGCCAGCGTATCCAGATTATCCGCCAGCGCGCGCTGGATCAGCGTTGGCGTGGCGTGCTGCGGCTCACCAATGGACAGCCTGATCTCACGAAAAGTCTTGAGTCCGCTATTGGACGGCGCTGGTGATACGGCGCCGCACAACTGGCGCAACTTTTCAAACGGATAAGGTTGCAGGCGGGCGAGATCGGGATTCACGGATGGCGAACAGAGGGGCGCGGAAAGCCGGCATTATAGGTCAGCACTATGCTACGGCGGCCCGCTCCACAGAGGCGCATCAAGGATCACAAAATTCAGGTAAATTCCCCTGCATTCCAAGAAGATGAGGGACAGCCATGGGACAACTGATCGATTTCAAGCGGCCGGACAACACGTCTTGCCGCGGCTATCTGGCCGACGCCGGGCGTGGCCGCCCCGGTATCGTGGTGATCCAGGAATGGTGGGGATTGAATGACCAGATTTGCGGCGTCGCCGACCGCTTTGCGCGCGCCGGATTCAACGCGCTGGCGCCTGACCTGTATCACGGCCGGGTAACGCAAGACCCCGATGAGGCCAGCCACCTGATGACCGGTCTCGATTTCCCCGGCGCGACACATCAGGACATTCGCGGCGCCGTGACCCATCTGCAAGGCATCAGCGGCAAGGTGGGCGTGATGGGTTTCTGCATGGGCGGTGCGCTGACCATCGCGGCGGCGGTGCATGTGCCGGCGCTCTCGGCGGCGGTCTGTTTCTACGGCATCCCGCCACAAGAATTCGCCGACCCGGCCAATATCCGCATGCCATTCCAGGGCCATTTCGCCAACCAGGACGACTGGTGCACGCCAAGCGCCGTCGATGCGCTGGAAGCCACGCTGCGCAAGACTGGCGTGACTGCCGAAATTCACCGCTACGACGCCGCCCACGGGTTCTTCAACGAACGGCGCGGCGACGTCTATAACGCAAACTTCGCCAGCCAGGCCTGGGAGCGGATGGCCGGGTTTCTCAACCGGCATCTTGGCTAGGACATTGGCGCCACGATGGACTTGAAGCCCGCCGACTGGGTCAACATCAGCCTCACCGAAGCCTTGCTGGCACGCGAAGGCCCGCCGCTTTACGTCGCCGCACAACTCGGTTGCGTGGCGGCGGCGCGCGTGATGACCGAGGCCGGCACAAATCTCGAAGTATTCGGCCCCCACCGCCAGCGTCCGTTGCACGCCGCAGTCGCCGGCGGCCACACCAGTATTGCGGCCACGCTGGTCAGCGCCGGCTGTGAAATCGATCCACAGGATGATGATGGCAACACACCGCTCATCACCGCCATACTCCATGGTCAGGTGGGATCGGTTGAACTGCTGCTGGCGGTTGGCGCCGATGTTAATATCGCCCGCCTGGACGGGCTCACCGCCATCGAAATCGCCGACCTGCCCGGCACACCCAAAAACATCTGCGAGCTGATCGCGCTGGGGCGAAACATTATCATCTGATTAACTCACCAAGGAAAATCATCACCATGTTCAAAGGCATCCTGATCAACAAAGACGACGCCGGTTACACGGCGCAATACCAATCCATCGACGACAGCGTGCTGCCCGAAGGCGACGTCACGGTCAAGGTCGAATGGTCAACGCTGAATTACAAGGACGGCCTGGCGATTACCGACAAATCGCCCGTGGTGCGCCGCTTTCCGATGGTGCCGGGCATCGATTTTGCCGGCACGGTCAGCGCCAGCGGCAATCCGGCCTGGAAAGTCGGCGACAAGGTGATCCTCAACGGCTGGGGCGTCGGCGAAACACATTGTGGCGGCCTGGCTGAAGTCGCCCGGGTGAAGGGCGAATGGCTGGTTGCCCTGCCGCCGAACTTCACCGCGCGCCAGGCCATGGCCATCGGCACCGCCGGCTACACGGCGATGCTCTGCGTCATCGCGCTGGAAAAACATGGCATCAAACCCGCCGATGGTGAAATTCTCGTCACCGGTGCGAATGGCGGCGTGGGCAGCGTGGCCGTCGCCCTGCTCGCCAAGCTGGGCTACAACGTGGTGGCCTCGACCGGCCGCATGGCGGAAAGCGAGCACCTGAAAGCGCTCGGCGCAACCAGCGTCATCGACCGCAACGAATTGTCGGCCCCCGGCAAACCCATCGGCAAGGAACGCTGGGCCGGTGTGGTCGATGCGGTGGGCAGCCACACGCTGGCCAATGCCTGCGCCACCACCAAATACCGTGGCGCGGTCGCCGCCTGCGGCCTGGCCGGCGGCATGGACTTCCCCTCGACAGTGATGCCCTTCATCCTGCGCGGCATCACGTTGTATGGCATCGATAGCGTGATGGCGCCGCTGGCCGTGCGCCAGGAAGCCTGGCAACGCCTGGGCAAGGATCTCGACCCCGCCAGGCTGGATGCCATGACCGGCGACATCGGTCTTTCTGAAGCCATTTCCTACGCCGCCGCCCTGCTCGACGGCAAGGTGCGTGGCCGCCTGGCCGTGGATGTCAGCCGCTGAGGCAAGCTGTCAAATAACAGGTACGGAGATAAGCTGCGCCATGCGACGCCGACAAACACGGCGTCGCGCGCGAGGCTTCAGGTGAGGATGGCCGGGGTGCCGCTTAACCGGGTTCAGACAGGCGCAACACGATGTTTGTTCAGGCAGGTCAACGCCCCCTGTCCTGCCGCGCGCCCGCTGGCGAAACAGGCACTGAGCAGATAGCCGCCGGTCGGCGCTTCCCAGTCGAGCATTTCGCCTGCGCAAAATACGCCGGGCAGTTCGCGCAGCATCAGGTTGGCGTCCAATGAGGCAAACCGCAGGCCGCCTGCGCTGCTGATCGCCTCGTCAATCGGGCGTGTCGCGATGAGTGTCAATGGCAGCGCTTTTATCGCTTCAGCCAGCTGCACCGGCGAGTTCAATTGCGCAGGGGCCAGGATCTCGCGTAGCAGCGCCATCTTCGCGCCCTTGATGCCAGCGCGGCTTTGCAAGTGGCTAGACAGCGAACGCGCACCGCGCGGATGGGCGACTTCGGCAAAAACCCGTTCCGCCGGCTTGTCGGGCAAGAAGTCGAGGTGTACCGTCACGCACCCTTGCGCCGCAATCGTGTCGCGCAAGGGCGCCGACAATGCATAGATCAAGCTGCCCTCGACACCGGTATTCGAAAGCATCAATTCGCCCTTGCGTTCATGTGTAACACCGCCTGCATCGTTGAAACGCAGCGTGACGGTTTTCAGCGGCTGGCCGGCAAAGCGTTTGCGCAGATGTTCGCTCCAGCCCCCCGCTACATCGAAACCACAGTTCGCCGGCGCCAACGGCGAAATATCGATGCCGCGTTGCGCCAACACCGGAACCCAATCGCCATTGGCGCCCAGCCGCGGCCAGCTCGCCCCGCCGAGCGCCAGCACCACGGCATCCGCCTCCACCGCCATCTCACCAACGGGCGCCGCAAAGCGCAGCGCACCGGCATCAGTCCAGCCCAGCCAGCGATGGCGCACATGAAAATGCACCCCCGCTTCGCGCAGACGATGCAGCCAGGCGCGCAACAGCGGTGCGGCTTTCATTTCCGTAGGGAATACGCGGCCGGATGACCCGACGAAAGTCGCCACGCCCAGGCCATGAATCCACTCACGCAGCATGGCCGGCGGAAACGCTTCCAGCAGTGGTTCAAGTATCGAAGCACGCGCACCGTAGCGCGACAGGAACAGGTCGAATGGTTCGGCATGCGTGATATTCATGCCACCCACGCCAGCCAGCAAAAACTTGCGGCCCAGCGATGGCATCGCGTCAAAAACATCGACCCGCACACCGCCCTGCGCCAGCACTTCGGCCGCCATCAGGCCAGCCGGACCGCCGCCAATGACCGCAACGGTGCGCATTAGCTGTACCGCAGAAAAGTCGGCGCTGGTGAAACAACTGCGTTACAAGGCGGTCGAGTAAAAGACACTCTCCTCGCCGTAACGGATGGTGACACGGCGCCTAGCATCGCGTCGCACTCATCGGCACCTCACGCAGCGGCGCCTCACGCCACGTGCCCGGCGGTAAATTGTCCAGCGTCCACTCACCGACTGCCCAGCGGATAAGCCGCAGTGTGGGAAAACCAATCTTCGCCGTCATCCGCCTCACCTGGCGATTCTTGCCCTCGCCAATCACCATCTGCAACCATGACGTGGGGATACTCGCCCGATAACGGATCGGCGGGTCGCGCGGCCATAAATTTTCCGGTTCATCCATCAGGCTAATTTTCGCAGGCTGCGTCCTGAAATCACCCAGATCGACGCCGCGCCTCAACGGCTCAAGGTCAGCCCCGGTTGGCAAACCTTCCACCTGCGCCCAATAAGTCTTCAGCAGTTTATGCCGCGGATGCGCAATGCTTGCCTGGAGGCGGCCATCGTCAGTGAGCAGCAGCAAACCTTCCGAATCCGCATCCAGCCGCCCTGCGGCATACACGCCGGGGATCTTGATAAAGTCAGCCAGCGTGGCGCGCCCTTGCGCATCGGTAAATTGCGTCAATACGCCATAGGGCTTGTTGAACAGGATCAAGCGGCTCATACGAACAAGTATCGCGGATCACCGCGAAACGGCGTTACTCCCACTCAATTGTTTCCGAGGCCTGGAAACCAGCATGGATGCTAGCTTTCTTGAGTTGTAGCATCATATTTTACCGTCACTTATACCGTCAAAAAACGAGCGCTTTGCCTAGCGTAGGAGATGCACTCGGTTTGCGCGGCGGCTACTCCAGCCCATTAATCATCAACGAATGCTGCGAGCCAACCAACCTGAAACTTTGGATTTTTTTGTACTATCGTAGCACAACTACGACTAACGCATCCAAATAAAGCTTGGCAATTCTTTAAAATGATGGTAAATATCGTAGTATGGCTACGACTGAAAGAACTAAACTAAATTCCCTCTACAGGCAGTGGGCCCCCGGAACCCCCTTGACGTCAGAGAACCTGGCGGCATTGGGCGTCTCCGCGGACCTGGCCGTCCACTACGCGCGCGCCGGCTGGCTTTCCCGCTTGGCACGCGGGGTGTACCGCCGCCCTAACGATACACTGGATCTCCACGCCTGCCTGATCCTCATGCAGCGCTCCGTCGAAGGACTGCATGTCGGCGGCAAGTCGGCCCTCGACTGGTACGGTGTGCGGCAGTATCTATCGCAGCGGTCCGTTCTGCATCTCTACGGCTGGACAACCGCCCGCCTCCCTGACTGGTTCACCGAGCGCTTCCCGGCGGAGTACCACCGCAAGCGCCTGTTTGACGAGCCGCCGGCCGATCCGCTTCGTGCCGGACCGTTCAAGAAGCGTGACGGCGCGCCTCGGGTCTCGACACCAGAACGAGCTCTATTGGAAGTACTCAGCGAAGTGGGCGTGCGTCAGCCGCTGCAGGAAGCGCGCGAACTCGCCGAGAGTGCCTATGGCCTGCGTGCCGATGTACTGCGTGAATTGCTGCAGCGCTGCACCAGCGTCAAGACGGTGCGCCTGTGCCTGCAGTTTGGACGCGAACTCTCTCTGCCCTGGGCCGCGAAGCTGGACCCCGCGCAACTGCCCACCGGCAGCGCCCGCGCCTGGGTATCCCGCTCCGCCGACGGGCTGCTGGTGCTCAAGCCATGAACCAAACGTATCTTGACACGGCGCGCCTGCTGACCCAAGTCGCGCCGCTCGTTTTTGTGGACGACATCGCGAGGCTGAACCAGTTGGCGATGCAGTACATGCGCAGCATCCGTTCCAAGCCAATCGGCGGACGTCCATTCCCGGCCTTGGGGTCCAGAAACGGATTCAAATAGTGCGGTTCAATCAACGCACAGAATTCAGCCCATGGCATCAGCGTTTCCATCCGCGACAGAAATTCGGCTTTGCGCGTGGCTCGGCTGTGTTTCTCGAATCCAGATACCGCCAGTGTCGTTTGTTTCATCCTGCTTCCCCTTGCTTGCGTGAATGTCACTTCGTCTGACACCAGTTCAAAGAATTCTTTCACAGTAGGTGGGACTCGTTCAGTGTTTCCTTAAATAAGGGTCATTCGGGCCTTGGATATTTTCTTGTTGTCGCGGTCAAGCGACACAAGAAACTCAGTTGATATTGGCCCTTGAGCGTTATTCAGCGAACATTGTCTCCAAGGAGAGACTGCGTTAAGCCGTGTCTGCACGACACTGCCGCTTAACCAGTTGATTCGTCAGCTTTCATCCTGCAAGGGCATGACTATTGCTCCGAGAAGGCGACCATCCCGATCAAAACCTGGCCGGGATATGAGAATGGTGAATCTTGCTCGATCTGCCGAAGCGATTGAAGCCCACTGACTTTCGGTGATGGCCCTATGAGAATGATACGTGTCGCCCGCCTTGTTGCCTTATGGCTTTGCCTGCCGTCCTTCAATAACGTCCACGCCTTCGACTTCGATGACGTAAACCGGCGTGCCCGCCAGTTGGCGGCGACTTCGTACCAGAAGCCGGATAGCGACCTCGCGACCGAATTAAAAAGCCTCAGCTACGACCAGTACCGCGACATCCGCTTCAGGCCGGAAGCATCGCTGTGGCGGAGCGAAGGGTTGCCATTCGAAGTGGCGTTTTTTCATCGCGGCGGTTTTTTCCAGGAGGAAGTGAAAATCAACGAAATCGTTGGCAACGCGGTCCGTGAAATCAAGTTCGACCCCGATCGCTTCGATTACGGCCGGAACAAGATCGATGCCATTCACATGCGCGGCCTCGGCTTTTCCGGTTTCCGCCTTCACTATCCGA
>JBAQUE010000257.1:0-5587 GCA_049297315.1 Rugosibacter sp. | reverse complement strand
CTGCGCACCTGTTCGGTGAGATAGCCGCCCTCCTCGTAGCCGACATAGCCAGGTGGCGCGCCGATCAGGCGGGCGACAGAATGCTTCTCCATGAATTCGCTCATGTCGATGCGGATCAAATGATCCTCGGCATCGAACAGGAAGCCGGCCAGCGCCTTGCATAATTCAGTCTTGCCCACGCCCGTGGGGCCAAGGAACAGGAAGGAACCATACGGGCGGCTCTCTTCCGATAACCCGGCGCGCGAGCGACGAATCGCGTCGGAGACCAGGCGCACCGCCTCATCCTGACCGACCACGCGCTTGTGCAAATAGTCTTCCATCGCCAGCAATTTTTCACGCTCGCCCTGCATCATTTTGGCGACCGGGATGCCGGTAGCGCGCGACACAACCTCGGCAATCTCCTCGACGCCAACTTGCGTACGTAAAAGTTTTTTTACCGCCGTATCACCAGCGCCAGCGCCAGCGCCTTGTGTCCCTTCGGGAACTTTCTGCGCCACGGCGTCCGCGCTCTTCAATTGCGCCTCTAGTTGCGGCAGCTTGCCGTATTGCAACTCGGCCAGCTTGTCGAACTGCCCCTTGCGCTGCAAATCAGCCATTTCTATGCGCAGGCGGTCGATTTCTTCCTTGATATGCGTTGAGCCCTGTACCTGAGCTTTTTCAGCCTTCCAGATTTCTTCCAGATCGTTGTATTCGCGCTCCAGCGAAGCAATTTCCTGCTCGATCAAAGCCAGGCGTTTTTTCGAGGCCTCATCTTTTTCGCGCTTTACCGCCTCGCGTTCGATCTTCAACTGAATCAAACGACGCTCCAGCTTATCCATGACCTCGGGCTTCGAGTCCATTTCGATCTTGATGCGCGCCGCCGCTTCGTCGATCAGGTCAATCGCCTTGTCCGGCAAAAAGCGGTCGGTGATGTAGCGATGCGACAATTCCGCCGCCGCCACAATCGCCGGATCGGTGATATCCACGCCGTGGTGCAATTCATATTTTTCCTGCAAGCCGCGCAGGATGGCGATGGTCGCCTCGACACTCGGCTCATCCACGATCACTTTCTGGAAGCGCCGCTCCAGCGCCGCATCCTTCTCGATGTATTTGCGATATTCATCCAGGGTGGTTGCGCCAATGCAATGCAGCTCGCCGCGCGCCAGCGCGGGCTTCAACATGTTGCCTGCATCCATCGCGCCTTCGGCCTTGCCCGCGCCGACCATGGTGTGCAATTCGTCGATGAACAAAATAATGCGCCCTTCATCCTGGGCCACTTCTTTCAACACCGCCTTCAAGCGCTCTTCAAACTCACCGCGATATTTCGCGCCCGCCAACAGGCCCGCCATATCCAGCACCAGCACGCGCTTGTCTTTCAGCGTATCCGGCACTTCGCCATTCACGATGCGCTGCGCCAGGCCTTCAACAATCGCCGTCTTGCCCACGCCAGGCTCGCCGATCAGCACCGGATTGTTTTTGGTGCGCCGCTGCAGAATCTGCATCGCACGGCGGATCTCGTCATCGCGCCCGATCACCGGATCGAGCTTGCCGGAGCGCGCGCGCTCGGTCAGGTCCAGCGTGTATTTGTTCAGCGCCTCGCGCTGGCCTTCCGCTTCCTGCGAGTTCACCGCCTGCCCGCCACGCACCGCTTGAATCGCTTCTTCCAGCGCCTTGCGCTGCAAGCCGGCTTCCTTGAGCAAACGCCCTGTCTCGCCCTTGTCGCCGCACAGCGCGAGCAGGAACATCTCCGAGGCGATGAATTGGTCGCCCGCCTTTTGTGCTTCCTTGTCCGTCAGGTTGAGCAAGTTGGTCAGATCGCGCCCGACGGAAACATCGCCACCATGCCCCTCGACTTTCGGCAGGCGTGCGATGGCCTTGGCCAGCGCCACCTTGAGGCCAGCGACATTGACACCGGCGCGCGACAATAGCGACGCCGTGCCGCCATCCTCCTGATTGAGCAGCGCCAGCAATAAATGCTGCGGCTCGATGAACTGCTGGTCGTTGCCTATCGCCGCGCTTTGCGCGTCAGAGACTGCCTGTTGAAATTTGGTGGTGAATTTGTCGATCCGCACGATATTCCCTTTCGTTAATTCCGTTGCAGGCTATCTGGGGCAATCCTGCGCTTTTTCAAGGCAGGCGCGAAAATCACTACCGCCCTGAAATCAGGCTGATTTGCCGCAAGCCAGGCAATCGTCCCAGATACTTCAGCAGCGGGGCGCTCAGCCGTTCCAGGAGGTCAGCGGTTTTTGCGGCATACGGCGTACAGCATCCCCAGCCAAAACTCAGCAGGCTGAGCGTTGTGCCGCCAATCAGGATGTCCGAAATCCAGTGGGCGCCGGCAATCAGGCGCGGCATCAGGAACAACACGGTCAACCCGCTGATCAGCCAGCGTTGCCTGCCGTTGGCATAAGGCCAGAGAAACAGCACCCAGAGCAGCAACACCGATGCGTGGTCGCCGGGAAAGCTGCGCACCGAGCTGTCCTTGATATGCCAGACCGCATCCCAGGCGGGGAAAAGCTCGGCCAGACGCACAGCGCCAGCCAGCATCAGCGAGGGGCCGCTGTGCTGCCAGTGCATGAGCTTTACCAGCTCGGCAAACGGTCCGACGCGAATCAGCAGCAACAGCGCCAAAACCGGCAGAAACGCATACAGCGCGCGCCGCACCTGGGCGCCGGTGAATATCCAGCCGTCCTTGATGATGAAGGCGAGCATGATGCAGCCTGCGCCAATATCGGTCAGCCGCATGCTGCCCACCGCCCAGATTTTCGCCCACAACGTGTTGGTGGCCAGCGGCGCATTGAGCAGATGGAATACCTGCACATCCAGCGCATCCAGCCACTGCCGGCTGGGTGTCCATAGCCAACTGGCGAAGACAAGCGCGGTCAGGAGATGGCAGATCACCAGTCCGGGCCAGCGCCAGCGGGCTTGCAGCAGATCGGCTGAGGGTCGTGCATAAAAGATTTTTTGCATTAGGGATATCCCGCTCAATTCTTATGGTTTTTACGGTGCCGGCCTTGCAGAAAAACCACCAGCCCCGGCAGGCTGACCACGATGAGCATGATGCCGTACAGCAGCGACATCATCAATACCGCCGTCTTGTCAGCGCCGATTAATGAAAACAGGCCGACCATCGCGCCCTCGCGCACACCCCAGCCGGCAATCGATACAGGCACAATGCTCAACACCAGCGTCAGCGGCACGATGGCGAAATAAGTCATCGCGTCATAGGGCAGACCCAGCGCCCGGCCGGTGGCGAAAAAACCCAGCAACGCCAGCACCGGCACCAGCAGGGATGACAGCAGCAGTTGCAAGCGGTGCGCAGACACCGCCTGATGCATGCGGTCCGCAAGCAGTTGCACCATCGCCAGGCGGGGATAAGGCTTGAACCAGGCATGTTTGCCGGCCACATACCCGCCCAGCAACCCAAGCAAGCCAGCGGCCACGAGCAGGAAAATCAGCCGGTACAGATTTTCCGGCAGCAGCGCCGGATTGGCGGCGCAGGCAAACAGCGTCAGCAGCAGCAAGGCGCCCAACCCGGCCACCCGGTCTATCACGATGGCATATAGCGCATCGCGTTTGCGAAAGCCGCGCCCCGCCACATCCAGCACGCGCAGCGCATCGCCGCCGATGCTGGTGGGCAGGCCCTGATTGAAGAACAGCCCCTTGAAAAAACTGCGCCAGTAAAACGCAAAAGTCTGGCCAAAGTCGAGGTTATGCATCACCAGTTGCCAGCGATACGCCGCGACGATGCTGCTGCCCAGTTGCAGCAACAGCGCGGCGAGCAACAGCCATGGGCTGGCCTGCATCAGCGTCTGCCAGACTTGCGGCGCGTCGATCGAACGCAGGATGAAGAACAGGATCGCCACTGTCACCAGCAGACGCAACAGGAATTTGCCCGCCTGTGCGGCGGACGAAGGCGATGGATGGGCAGACACGCTATTCAATCATCCGTTTCGTTGTCAGCCGCCTTGCTGGCCGGCGCAGCAGCAACGTCATGGTAGCCGGTGACCAGGCGCGCGTAATAGCGGCCGGCAGGCTTGCCCTGTTTGTGCACGGCGATTTCCCGGATATCGCCTGCCGTTTGCACCCGCGACAGCACCCGCCCGTTGCTCAGGCTGGCCGCATCCTTGGCGACCAGCAGCAGGGTCTTGCCGGTTTGCTGGTCAATCGGAAACCACAACCGGTACATCAGTCCGACGCTGTCGAACAAATGCTCGCTGGCCGTTTCGAATGCCGGGTGATGGCCGGCATCGCCGCCTGCGGCATCCAGATATTGAGTTCGGTAGAAAGCCAGCCCGCTGGCAATCCGGTTCCTGTCCATGCCGACCACCAGCACATCCTGCCCCGTCTCGCGGCGGGCTTGCCGCACCAGCAATTCGACATCGCGGCCGAAATCACGCCAGCCAATCAGGTGCAGATTCTTCGGATAGCCGATGCCCGGCAAGCCAAGACTCAACCAGTGCAGCGATGCACCATAAGCCAGCAGACATATCACGATGGTTGCTGGCCAGGCACGCCGGCACCAGATTGCCAGCTGCGGCAGGTTCGCTGTCGCCATTGGCGAAATCAGCCAGGCCAGCAGTGGTATCAGCGCCAGCCAGAGCGGCCCCGTCCAGTTCAGCTTGCTGGCCCGGGTCAGGCTGGCCGCGGTGAATACCGCCAGCGGGAAAACCGCCAGCCAGATCAACAACAGCCGGCTGCGCTGTTGCACATCCGGCACACCAACCACGCCTGCTGAAAAATCAATTTGCTTGCGGCAAACCAGCAGCGCAATAACCGACAACAGCCCTGTCGGCGTCAGGAATATCAGGATATTGCCAATCAGGCGCGGCAGCGAAAAGGAAAACTTGCTCGCCAGCCTGTCCTGGCTCTGAAAGGCGAAGGATATCCAGTCGTGCTGCCAGTTCCAGATGACCACCGGCGACATCAGGATCAGCGCAATCAGCACGGCCGCATAGGGTTGCGGCCGCGACAGCCATTGGCGCGCCGGCCGGTCGAACAGCACGAACAAAACGAACGCCGCGCCCAGCAAGGCAATCGTGTATTTCGAACTCATGCCCAGGCCCAGCGCGATGCCCACGCCCAGCCAGGCGCGCGGCTTCTCGTTGATCACAACCTGGTACATGAAATAAATCGCCGCCGCCCAGCAGGCCGTGACCGGCGCATCCGGGCTCATGAAAAAGCCGAAAGAGAAATAGGCGGGCAATACGGCAACCAGCAGCAGCGCGCGATAAGCGGTGGAGCGGTCAAACAGCTCGCGGGTCAGCCGATACATGAAACCGGCCGTGACCAGCCAGCACAAAAACGCCCCGGCGCGCACGGCGAATTCGGTGTTGCCCAGCAGGTCGATGAAGAGCCGGATCAGCCAGGCCACCGCCAGCGGATGGTCCAGATAGCCGATGTCCAGATGCTGCGCGTAATTCCAGTAATAGGCTTCCTCGAACAGCAGTTCCGGCACGCCCAGATAGAACAGGCGCAACACCACCGCATAGCCGACAGCCGCCAAGCAGAATATGTCCCAGCGCACGGCGACGGATTGGCCTTGCATACCCCGCGCATCGGCCAGCCAGCGATAACCGGCGTACATCAGCAGCATCGAAAACAGCGC
>JBAQUE010000256.1:0-4025 GCA_049297315.1 Rugosibacter sp. | reverse complement strand
GCAACGGCACGCCTGATTTCTTCAGGCTCTCGCCGAACACAAACACGGGTTTGATGAGGAAGATCATGGAGGGGATGACAAGCAGGGCGGCAGCGGCCGAGATGGTCATCCACAGGGCGATGAGCAGGCCCATTTCCGCCTGGAAGCGCAAGGACGACAGCAGGTACCAGAGGAACACGCTGGACACCATGGTCAGGCCGGTGATCAACACCCCCCGCCCGGCCGTCTCCAGGCTGAAGATGATGCTGGCCCGGACGTCCTGGTGTTCGGCAAAGTGCTCCTTGATGCGATCCACCACGTAGAACGCATAATCCACCCCCAGGCCAATCCCCAGCGCCGCAATCGGCAGGGTGTTGATGTTCATGCCAATGCCCACCTCCTTCATGAAGGCGAAGGTCACGGCGTTCGAGAGCAGGATCAGCGGCAGGAAGAACAGCCCCGCCTGCACCGACTTGTAGCTGATCGCGCAGAACACGAACAGCACCATCAGCGCCAGCGCGATACTCTTGATCTGGTCGGCAAAGATGATTTCGTTAATGGCCGCCAGCACGCCGATCAGGCCGCCCGCCAGCTCATAGTGCGCGCCTGTCATGGGGTTCTTGGCGATGTACTCCTTGATCCGGGAGATGGCCGTGCGGATCGTGTCACCCTGGTGGTCGCGGAAATACATGGTCACCGCACCGACCTGGGCATTGCCGTCGATAAAGCGGTCCATGTCGCCCGGCTCGGCGCTCTGGTTCACCATGTACAGCAATTCGCCATTGCCGATGGCGTCCTTGCCGAGTTCCTCAAAGTGGGGGTTGCCTTCATGCAGCACCGCGCTGACCGGCGAGACCACATCCACCACCGATGCCGAACCGCCGATCTGCGGCTGGGCTTCGACAAAGCGCTGGAAGCGGGTGATGTTGTCCAGGATGGCTGGCTGCTTCAAGGCGTTTTGCGCATCGCCCTTGATCACCACGAACATCTGGTCGCTGCCGCGGAAGCGTTCGTTGATCGCCGCCCAGTCGCGGTTGTACTTGGAGTTCGGCCACAGGATGGGGGAACCCGGGTTGGCGTCGCCAACGGTGACTTCGGCGGCCTGTTGCCCAGCCAGCAGCAAGGCTGTCAGGGCGATCACCAGGACAGCGGTGGCGCTGACCTTGTGCGTCGACAGCCGGGCGCACACACGGCAGAATTTCACCAGGTATTGGGTGATATCCCATTTCAGCGCGACTTGCTCTTTCGGCGCCTTGACCCAGGACAGGGCGACCGGCACCATGATGCAGGCGGTGACCAGCAGGCTGGTCAGCCAGATGGCGCCGATGATGGCGGCCTTTTGCAAGAGCGGGATCGGGGTCAGGATGACCACCAGGATGGCGCCAATATCCACCAGCAGGCCGAGTACCGAGGGGCGGAACAGGTTGATGAAGGTCAGCCGCGCGGCTTCATACGAGGAGGTGACGCCGAGCATGCGCTCATCGTCAAAGGCGGCGCAGAACTGGACCGAGTGGGAGATCGCGCGCGCCGAGATGAGGAACACGATGACCATGATCAGGGGGTCGAAGTTGAAGCCGACCAGGTGGATGATGCCCAGGGCGATCATCGCGGATACGGTCGCGGTGAACATCGGTAGCAGGGTGCCGCGCCAGGTGCGCATGGTGAAGAACAGGATGACGCCCATCGCGAGGATGATGAAGAGGGATATCTTGACGGTTTCCGGCAGGTAGCTGCGCACCGTGCCGTGCAGCATGGGTTCGCCGACGACCTTGATGCGGATGCCGGGTTCGGCATTCTTGGCGACCAGGGCATTGATCTGGGCGTAGGCTTTTTCCACATCCAGCAGGCGGTCAATGAAGTCGACGGTGATCAGGCCGGCTTTCAGGTCGCGCGAGACGTAGGCGCCATACACCAGGGGGTTGGAGACCACCGCGCGGCGCAGGGCGTCAATGCCGGCCTGGTCCTTGGGGGTGTCAGGCCACATCAGGGGCACGCTTTCGACACCATAGGTGGAGCCGCGCACGTCCTTGAGCTTCTTGGAGGCCAGGGAGACGATCTGGTATTGATTGACGGCGTCGAGGTAGAGCACGCCCTGGGTCAGGTCGCGGATCTTGTTGAGTACCTTGGGCTGGAAGATGTCGCCGGTTTCGGGTTCGACCATGATGGTGACGACGTTGGAGCCGCCGAAGCTGCCTTTGTATTCTTCATGAACCTTGACGTACGGGTGCGCACTGGGCAGCAGGTCGGCGAAGTGCGTGGCGATTTCCAGGCGCAGGGAGATCAGGCCCAGGATCACGGCGGTGATGCCGATGGCGAGCATGATGGCCCGGCGCTTGGGGAAGAGTTTGTTGGCGAAACGCTCAATCATTTCATGGACTCCAGATTCAACTGTTCAGTGATGGCTTGGTTCTTGGCTTAGTTGCCGGCTTAGTTGCCGGCTTGGGTTGCCGACTTGGTTGCCGGCTTAGTTTCCGGTATAGACCTTGAGGTCCTTTTGGCTTTGCTCGAGCAGCGTGGCGCCGGCGATCAGGAGTTTGTCCTGAAAGGGGGCGATGGCGGCATGCCAGGCGTAGTCGTCGGCTTTGACACGGCCTACCTGCCATTGCGTGCGGGCGGCATCCCCGACGAGCAGCAGGCCGCGGCCGCCAATGCCGATCCAGCGGTTGTCGGCAAAGGTGAGGTCAAGGATGTGTTCCTTGGTGGCGAGGGGCACCTGGTGCCAGGTGGCGCCGCCGTCACTGGTGGTGAGCAACGTGCCTTCAACACCGCCGACGGTGGCGTGTTGCGGGTCGCTGAAGAGGATGCTCATCAGACTGCGGTCGGTGGGCATCTTGACGCCGGTCCAGCCGGGCGGGGGGACGAGTTTCTTGCCTTCGTCGGCGCCCCCCGTCACATCGCTTGGGTCGGGGGTTGCGGCGGCAGCTTTGACGGCGACAGGTTTGCTGCCGGGGGCCAGGGTGTGCATGGCATGGCCGAATTCGCCGACCAGCCAGACGCTGCCTTCGGCGGGGAAGGCGATGTCGTTCCAGGCGATGTCCTGTTCGGGGATGTTGCGTTCCCAGGTGTGGCCAAAGTCTTTGCTGGTGAGGACGGCGCCCATGACGCCAACGGCCCAGGCAGTGCCTTGGGGGTCGATGCGCACGCGCAGGAGTTTGTTGTCAATGTCGGATTTGGGGGCAGTGGCGGGCTGCCAGGTCTTGCCGCCGTCTGCGGTGACGAGGATCAGGCCGGTGTTGCCGACAGTGACGGCGCGCTGGCTGTCCCAGGCGGCGATGCTTTGCAGGTTCTCGCGGCTGCCGGAGTCCTGCACGTGCCAGGCTTTGCCGCCGTCTTCACTGCGCAGGATCTTGCCTTCCTTGCCGACCATCCACAGCGTGCCGGGTTTGTCCGCCGGGGCGGCGACACCGAGAAAGCGGTCGCGCAGTTCGACCGCGGGGTGGTCGAGGTGGATGATCTTTTCTTTCGGCTTGACATATACGCCCACCAGGTACAGCGATGCGACGATGGCGAGCGATACCATACCTTCTATGACTTGCACCAGTTTCTTGTTCATACCTTCTGCTTTCTCACTCCGGGGTGAAATGACCGGGCCGGCGCATCTTGCGCGACAGGTCCGGTGGTTTTTGTGTTGCGTGGCTGTTTAAGGTTTTTGCTGACTTCAATCTGCTGCCTGTATCTGCTACCTGCATCTGCTACTGGGGTTCCATTGGATGATTGCTTTTGCCTTGCTGGTTTCATCCAGGCCATGCCTGGATAAAAAAGAGCCGGAGCCGTTTTGCGCTGGGCGCGCAAAAGGACTCCTGGCTCCGCTGTTGCTACTGCTGCATACTGCGTTGCTTCAGTACGGCTGGCCAGGCTTAGAACTGGTACGTCAACCGCGCCGAGACCTGGTCGTTGTTGTCGAAGGTGCCGAACAGGTGCGTGCAGTTGGCCCCAGCGCCCGTCATCGGATCCGTGCTGCACCCATCCTGCGCCTTGAAGAACAGCGCCGCGTCCAGGCGCAGCCGCCAGTGGTCGCCGTACAGAATATTGACCGAGGGAATCAC
>JBAQUE010000255.1:0-3278 GCA_049297315.1 Rugosibacter sp. | reverse complement strand
GGCTGTAATCGCAGGACTTGCACTCGAACTTCTTGTAGCCTTCCTGGATCACGCCGCCACACCGCGGGCAGGGCGTTTTCAGCGTCGAGAAGGCGGCTTCGGGTAGTTCGCCGGTCTTGATGCGCTCGACCATTTCGCGCGTCTTGTCCATGATGTGGCTCATGAACTCGCCGCGCGGCAGGCGGCCATGTTCCATCTCGCGCAGCTTGTGCTCCCATTCGCCGGTCAGTTCCGGCGAGCGGATTTCATCGACGCCGAGATTTTCCAGCGCGAACAGCAGTGACGTTGCCTTGGCCGTCGGCTGCAATTCGCGGCCATTGCGGTGGATGTATTCCTCGGCGATCAGGCCTTCGATCGTCGCCGCGCGCGTGGCTGGCGTGCCGAGGCCGCGCTCGGCCATCGCTTCGCGCAGTTCTTCATCCTCGATCAGCTTGCCGGCGCCTTCCATCGCGGTGAGCAAGGTCGCTTCGGAGAAGCGCGGCGGCGGCTGGGTGGCCTTGGCTTTCACCTCGATATCCTTGGCCCACACGCGCTCGTTTTTTTCCAGCGGCGGCAGGTTCGGATTTTCGTCGTCCTCTTGCGATTCCTTGCCATACACGGCCAGCCAGCCGGGCGTGACCAGCACCTTGCCCTCGGTCTTGAAGGCTTCGTTTTCGACGCCGCTTTTTACACGAGTGATGCGCGTGGTGATGTTGTACTCCGCAGCCGGATAGAAAATCGCCAGGAAGCGTTTGGTGACCAGGTCGTAGATTTTCTGCTCAGGCTCGGAAAGACTTTTCGGCATCGTGCCGGTCGGGATGATGGCGAAGTGGTCGGACACTTTCGCGTTATTGAAAATGCGCTTGTTCGGGTGCACCCAGCCGCTTTTCAGGATCATGCCGGCAAACGGCGCGTAAGCGGTCTCGGCCATCGAACCCAGGGTTTCCTTGACGGTGGCCAGATAATCTTCCGGCAAATGGCGGCTGTCGGTGCGCGGGTAGGTCAGCGCCTTGTGCTTTTCATACAGCGCCTGGGCGATGCCCAGCGTGTTCTTGGCCGAAAAGCCAAAGCGGCCGTTGGCTTCGCGCTGCAGCGAGGTGAGGTCGTAGAGCATCGGGCAGGCTTCGGTCTTGGGCTTGCTTTCTTCTTCGACCACGCCATGCTGGCCGAGGCAGCTTTTGCGAATGGCCTCGGCGCGGGCTTGGTCCCATAAACGCTCGGCGCGGGCGTGTTCGTCATCTGCTTTCCTGAATTTCTCGTCGAACCAGCGGCCGCGATAAACACCGGCTACGCACTGGAATTCGGCTTCCACTTCCCAGTAATCGCGGGAGACGAAACTCTTGATGCGGCGTTCGCGCTCGACCATGATCGCCAGCGTCGGCGTTTGCACGCGGCCGACCGGCGTCTTGTAGAAACCGCCTTCCTTCGAGTTGAACGCCGTCATGGCGCGCGTGCCGTTGATGCCGATCAGCCAGTCGGCTTCCGAGCGGCAGCGTGCGGCATCGGCCAGCGGTTGCATTTCGGCGTCGGTGCGCAGATGGGCAAAGCCTTCGCGGATGGCGGCCGGCGTCATCGATTGCAGCCACAGGCGGCGCACCGGCTTTTGTTTTTCGCCCAGCGCATGCTGCGCGACGTAGCGGAAAATCAGCTCGCCTTCGCGCCCCGCGTCACAGGCATTGACCAGCCCGGTCACGTCCTTGCGCTTGATCAGGCGGGTCAATAACTTTAAGCGCTCCTGCGTGCGCTCGATGGGATTCAGCGCGAAATGCGGCGGGATCGCCGGCAGGTGGGCAAAGCTCCATTTGCCGCGTTTGATATCGTATTCCTCGGGCACGGTGAGTTCGAGCAAGTGGCCGATGGCCGAAGAGAGCACATAGTTCTCGCTCTCGAAATAGTCCCCCGTGCGTTCGAATTTTTCGCCTGCGCCACCCAGCGCCTTGGCAATGTCCTGGGCGACGGAGGGTTTTTCGGCGATGATGAGTTGCTTGGTCATTTTTAAGGGCAAAGCGGGTCAAGAGCGGCGCATCATAAGCGCGCCCTCAGTTATTACGCAAGCCGGGGTTCAGTTGAGCAGGATGCGGGTGTGGTCTTCGCCGACCGCAAAATCCTCCTCGTCGGCGTCTTCGGCGAGGAGTTCTTCGAGGATCAGCGCGTCTATTTCGTGGCGTGTGCACCACAGCAGGGCGAGCACGACAACCTTCAGCCGGTCCAGGCTGATTTCTTCATTGGGCAGGGCTAGTGCGCGCTCGATAACCGCTTCGCGCAGGGGCACGTCGATGGCGCCGCTCTGTTCAAGAAAGCCAATGAAGCCGCGGCATTCAGCCGACAGGCGATTCTGTTCCGCGGCATCGTAAATGCGCGTGGCGTGGGTGGCCGGCAGGCCGCATGGCGTCACTTTGCCCGCCAGGCCTTTCAGCCAGGCCAGGGCGGCGCTGATGTCGTCCGCTTCAAAGCCCGCGGCGGAGAGTTTTTTGGCCAGCACGCCGGGCGGCGGGCAGGCATCGGGCAGATAGTTTTCAAACAGGTAAACAAGTATTTCCATCATGGCGTTAGTCCAATCGCTGGTAGAGGCCGCCGGGCAGTTGCGCAACACGTCCGGCAAGCTCCATGGGCAACAGCATGGCAAGAAGATGCGCTGGCGTCAAGCCGCTACGCACGGACAGTGTATCCAGATCACATGGGGTACGGCCTAAAACAGTCAGTACTTGCTCTTCATCCGTTGTTGATGAAACCGTTGATGAAACCAATGCCGCCGTATCGCCATCCGCTACGGCGAGGAGAGCGTCTTTTGCTCGACCGCCTTGTAGCGCAGTTGTTTCATCAGCGCCGACTTCTTGAGCCGTAGCGGATTTTTCCCAGCGCAGTTCCTCAAGGATATCCTGCGCCGATTCGACCAGCTTGGCACCCTGGCGGATCAATTGATGGCAACCGCGTGACAGCGGCGAGTGGATCGAGCCGGGGATGGCAAATACCTCGCGCCCGGCTTCGGCGGCCAGCCGCGCGGTGATCAGCGAACCGCTGCGCGGCGCGGCCTCGACCACCAGGCAACCCAGGCCCAGCCCGGCGATAAGACGATTGCGGCGGGGAAAGTTGGCGGCCAGTGCCGGCGTGCCGAGCGGGAATTCGCTGAGGATCACACCGTTGTTCACCATCGCGCGGGCCAGCGCCTCGTTGCGCGCCGGATACAGGCGGTCGGCGCCGGTGCCGATGACGGCCACCGTACCTGCCTGCGTGCTGAGTCCGCCGCGATGGGCGGCGGCGTCAATGCCCAGCGCCAGCCCGCTGACCACGGTCAGCCC
>JBAQUE010000254.1:0-6516 GCA_049297315.1 Rugosibacter sp. | reverse complement strand
CGCCTGCGCCCTGCGCGTCGCCGTCAAAACTCACGCCCTGGATTTCCCCTGATTGGCCACCGCGTGGATCGCCGCGGCAATCGCGTCGGCATCACCCAGATAATAGTGGCGGATGGGCTTGAGATTGACATCCAGTTCATACACCAGCGGCTGGCCGGTGGGGATATTGATGCCGACGATATCGTCGTCCGAAACGTCATCCAGATATTTGATCAACGCGCGCAGGCTGTTGCCGTGGGCGGCGATGAGGATGCTCTTGCCGGCCTTGATGCTCGGCGCAATCTGCTCGTTCCAGTAAGGCAGCACGCGCGCCACGGTGTCCTTCAGGCATTCGGTGCGCGGCAATTCATTCACCGGGATGCTGGCGTAGCGCGGATCGTCCAGCGCCAGGCGCGGGTCGCCATCAGCCAGCGGCGGGGGCGCCGTGGCATACGCACGGCGCCAGATGAGCACTTGTTCGTCGCCATACTTGGCGGCCGTTTCCGCCTTGTCCAGACCTTGCAGCGCGCCGTAGTGGCGTTCGTTGAGCCGCCAGGAATGCTGCACCGGAATCCACATGCGATCCATCTCTTCGAGCACCGTCCATAACGTCTTGATCGCGCGGCGCAAAACGGAGGTGTAGGCCAGGTCGAAGGCATAGCCTTCCTTGCGCAACAACTCACCCGCGGCATGCGCTTCGGCCATGCCTTTTTCGGTCAAGCCCACGTCGTGCCAACCCGTGAAGCGGTTTTCCTGGTTCCAGACCGATTCGCCATGGCGCAGCAGAACAATTTTGTACATGAATCTTCTTTCCGGTATGCAAAAGCGCATTTTAGCGTGCGGCGGCCATCATCCCGCCATCCACTGCCAAAGCAGCCAGGCGGGCGGGTACAATATGCGCCGTTACGCAGGCAGCGCCGCGTCATTTGCACATTAAAGGACAAGCTTCAATGATGGAATTTTTGCGGCACAGCTACAACTGGATGTGGCTTCTTCTCGCGCTGGTCTCCGGCAGCATGCTGCTTTGGCCGATGCTGCGCGGCGGCAGCGGCAACAATTTGACCCCGGCCGAGGCCACGCTGATGATGAACCGTGAACATGCGGTCGTCATCGATGTGCGTGAAAGCGACGCGTGGGCTGCCGGGCACATTGCCGGCGCGCGGCATATTGCGCTGGCGCAACTGGAACAGCGGATGGCCGAGCTGGAAAAATTCAAGGCAAAGCCGCTGATCGTCTGCTGCGCATCTGGCGTGCGCGGCTCATCGGCAGGCGACCGCCTGCGCAAGGCGGGCTTTGAGAAAGTATTCAACCTGAGCGGCGGCATCGCGGGCTGGCAAGAAGCCAAGCTGCCGCTGACGACCCAATAAGCACTGTGCTGAAGCAAGTCATTCAAGAACATACCCATGGCTAAAGTCCTGATGTATTCAACCGCAGTCTGTCCGTTCTGCGTGCGTGCCGAGCAGTTGCTGATGCACAAGGGCGTCATCGACCTGGAAAAAGTGCGCATCGACCTCGACCCTGCACGGCGCGAGGAGATGATGCAAAAAACCGGCCGCCGCACGGTGCCGCAAATCTATATCGGCGACACCCATGTCGGCGGCTGTGACGAACTGTATGCCCTGGAACGCAAAGGTGAACTGGATGCCTTGCTGCACGCGTAACTTTTGCTGATTTTTATCTACCACTCATTACCCATCTATCATGACCGACCAACAAGCCGTCTTCAGCATCGAAAAAATCTACGTCCGCGACCTTTCCATCGAAGTGCCCAACGCACCAGCGATTTTTCTTGAGCGCGAAGCGCCCGCCATCGGCGTACAGATACAAACTGCGGCGACGAATGTTGGCGATGGCAATTTTGAAGTGGTGGTCACGGTCACCGTCACGGCCAAGAAAGAAGAGAAAGTATTTTTCCTGGTCGAAGTGGCGCAGGCCGGCATTTTCCAGATCAGGAACGTGCCCGATCAGGAAATGCAGCCTATCCTGGCCATTGGCTGCCCCAACATCCTGTTCCCCTATGCGCGCGAAAGCATTTCCGACGCGATCAACCGTGCGGGCTTCCCGCCGGTGCTGCTGGCGCCGGTGAACTTCGAAGCCTTGTACCAGCAAAGCGAGCAGGCGACAGACGCCGCACCTGCCCAACTGCAATAAAGCCACAAAAAGTCGGCGATGGCGATACGGTGGCAAATTGGCGGCATCATCCGGCTGGCGGCCATCGGGCTTTATGCCGCATGGCTGTCCGCGCCTGCCGCGGCGCTGGACTTCATGACGGTCAATGCGCCCGCCGTGCTGTTCGATGCGCCATCAGCCAAAGCCAGCCCGCTATTTGTCATCCACGCCGGTACGCCTGTGGAGCAAGTGGTCAACCTTGAAGGCTGGGTCAAGGTGCGTGACAGCCAAGGCCATATCGCCTGGATCGAAAAGCAGTTCCTCGGCGGCAAGCGCCAGGTCATGGTGCGCGCTGATCGCGCCCAGATACGCGCGGCCGCGGACGACAATGCGGCGTTGGTCTTTGAAGCCGAGCGCGATGTCGTGCTGGATTTGCTGGAAACCCTGCCCAACGGATGGGCCAAAGTAAAACATCGCGACGGCCAGTCGGGCTTCATCAAGGTCGCGCAGGTGTGGGGTCTGTAAGCCCCCGGCGCAAGCTCAGGAAAACACGGTGCGCATAGCAATTTTGGGTGCAGGCGCATGGGGTACGGCGCTGGCTGTGGCCCTCGCCCCGCGGCACACCACCTGCCTGTGGTCGCGTGATGCGGCACAGGCCGCGCAAATGGCCGCGCAACATGAAAACACCCGCTATCTGCCGGGTTGCCGCTTGCCGGATACCTTGCGCATCAGCGCCGATCTCGACCAGGCGCTGGCCGCGGCGGACCTGCTGATTCTCGGCGTGCCGCTCGCCGGTTTGCGGCCTGTGCTCAAACAGATCAACCAAACCAACGCTGCTCTGCCCTTCCTGTGGCTGTGCAAGGGACTGGAAGCCGAAAGCAGCCTGCTGCCGCATCAGGTCGTCCATGAAATCATGGGCAGCGCGGCAACCTGTGGCGCGCTGACCGGCCCCAGCTTCGCCCTCGAAGTGGCGCGCGGCCTGCCCACCGCGCTTGCGCTGGCCGCTACCGATATGACGTTCGCCAGCAGCATGGCGCACGCGCTGCACGGCGGCAACCTGCGCATTTACGCGAATGACGACCTGATCGGCGCCGAAGTCGGCGGCGCGGTCAAAAACATCCTGGCGATCGCCGCCGGTATCAGCGACGGTCTGGGGCTGGGGCAGAACGCCCGCGCCGCCTTGCTGACCCGCGGCCTGGCCGAGATGACGCGCTTTGGCGTGGCGTTGGGCGCACGCCGTGAAACCTTCACCGGGCTGACTGGCTTGGGTGATTTGATCCTCACCTGTACCGGTGACTTGTCACGCAACCGGCGCGTCGGCTTGCTGCTCGCCGAAGGCCGTGCGCTGGACGATATCAGCCGCGATCTCGGCCATGTCGCCGAAGGCGTATCCACCACCCGCGAAGTGGCGCAGCGCGCTATCGCGCTCGGCATCGACATGCCGGTCACCATCGCCGTCGCCAATGTGCTCGATGGCCGCATGACGCCACGCGAAGCCGTGCTGCAACTCATGGCGCGCGAAGCGCGGCTAGAGACAGATCAAAAGGGTGAATAGCGCCCGCCCCGCTATATCCCGCCCGCAAACCCGTTTTGCCGCCAGGCCTCATACACCACGATGGCCACCGCGTTGGATAGGTTCAGGCTGCGGTTGTCCGGCATCAGCGGCAAGCGCAAGCGGTTTTCAGGGGCGATGTCGGCCAGCACATGCGCCGGCAAGCCGCGCGATTCAGCACCGAAAACCAGCACATCGCCAGGCGAAAAGTCGGCGCTGGCATGACGGCGAACCCCTTTGGTCGTCAGCGCGAACAGCCGCGTCGCGCCTGCCGCTGCCAATGCCGCACGGCACGCCGCCCAGTCGGCATGCACGGTGACAATCGCCAGCTCGGAATAATCCATCCCGGCGCGGCGCAACTGCGCTTCAGACAGATCGAAGCCCAGCGGCTCCACCAGATGCAGATGCGCCCCGGTATTCGCGCACAGCCGAATCGCATTGCCCGTATTGGGCGGGATTTCAGGCGCGACGAGAACGACGTGGAACACGGGTCTTGGCCTATAAGAAAAACGAAGCTTCAATAACCCCTGCACCGTATCGCCAACGCCAGCCGGATGCTTGCATTGCACTACCTTCGGGCCGCCTTCGGGAGCTCACACGTTGAACGGGAATAGCGGGCTACGGGCCGCGCCATTGTTTGCTGTGCATCCCGGCATGGTCATTTCGTACCTGCTTTCATATCCGCTTTTGAAAATCCGTCATACCACCGCCAGCCGTTCCACCGTGTCGGGGAACTTCTCGACCAGGCGGATCAGCAGGGCGGCCTGGGCGTTGGGCTTGGCCCGGCCCTGTTCCCAGTTTTCCAGGGTGCGGGGGTTGGTGCGCAAGTAACGGGCGAATACCGGGCGCGACAGGTGCAGGCGCTCGCGCAGGGCCAGTAGCTCGGCGGGGGTCACGTCCGGCGCCGGGTTGATTTCCACCTCGTGCGTGCGCAGCGTCTGCTTGCCGGCGCGCGCGTTCTTCAGGGCATCGAAGCCCTCGGCAATCTCTGTAAACAGGTTCCGCTTTTTCATCGCCTCGCCTCCAATTCCGCTTTCAACATGCCCTTGAGCGCCTTCTTCTCGTCGGGGCTCAAGTCGGCCATTTCGTCCTTGTCGTACAGGGTGAACAGCCAGAATTGCGAGCCGCCATCCCACCAGTAGTAGATCACCCGCAAGCCGCCTCGCTTGCCCTTGCCCCGGCGCGGGTCGCTGTGCCGCAGCTTGCGCAGGCCGCCCGTACCCTCGATCACGTCCCCAGCTTTGGGGTTCTTCATCATGGCCTCTTGCAGGCCACGGAAACCCTCGTCGTCCAGGTGGTCGGCCCGGTAGCGAGTGAAGGCGGGCAGTTCGACGAAGACGGCTTTCATTGCTCAAATGATACGCAAGTTGCGGATATATGCAAGGGCTTGCGGTACGGGGCAGGCGGGCGTAAGGTTTCGCCAGCGGCGCCCGCCCAAGCTCTGGACGGCTTGAAACAGGCAAGGCAATACCCCTCGACGCAGTACCTTTCGCCACGAACCATCCGGGTATCCAGCTGCTCATGGGCGACAAAACGCCCGGCAAGAACTGGTCGAAGCTATCGCCTGATGATGCTGTTGCAGGCGTGATGGCCGGGAGCAATGCCATCTACCCCGATGATCCCGAAATCGACGACGAGACCCGCCCCCGGCAGACCTGCGGAATGCCGTTGATGCGTGGCGTATCGAGGCCACCGGCAAAATGGTGGGCGAGTACGCCCCCGAAGGTGATCGCATGTTCAATGGCGATACTTTGCGCTTCCGGGCTTGGTTGGACTACCTGAAGGCTGGGCGCGCGGGCCTGGTGTTCTTGGAGAACGGCGCTGGCGCGACGATGCGGACTACGGGGATCTGAGCGTCCCCGCTGATGCGACTGACCGGGTTCTAGCATGAAGGGCGAGAGGTTTCCCTCGCCCTGGGCTACCCAACCCACTGGTTCTTTGCTTTGCAGTGCCGACACCGATCAATCAGTTAGACGTTGAACAGGAAGTTGAGCACGTCGCCATCCTTGACGACATATTCCTTGCCTTCGGCGCGCATCTTGCCTGCTTCTTTGGCTCCCGCTTCACCCTTGTAGGCGATGAAATCGTCAAAGCCGATCGTCTGCGCGCGGATGAAACCTTTTTCGAAATCGGTATGGATCACCCCGGCGGCTTGTGGGGCGGTGTCACCGGCATGGATGGTCCAGGCGCGGACTTCCTTGACGCCTGCGGTGAAATAGGTTTGCAGGCCAAGTAACTTGTAGGCGGCGCGGATCAGCCGGTTCAAGCCGGGTTCATCCAGGCCAAGGTCGGCGAGGAACATCTGCTTTTCATCATCCTCCAGCTCGGCGATTTCGGCTTCGATGGCGGCGCAGATGGCGACCACTTCGGCTTTGTCGCTGGCGGCATGCGCACGCACGGCATCCAGATAGGGATTGTTGTCGAAGCCACCTTCCTTGACGTTGGCCACATACAGCACCGGCTTGGCGGTGATCAGGCAAAAAGGTTTAAGCAAGGCCAGCTCTTCTTTCGACAAGTCAAGGGCGCGCACGGCCTTGGCCTGGTCGAGCTGGGCGATGCATTTTTCCAGCACGGCGCACAGCAGCTTGCCGTCCTTGTCGCCTGAATTAGCCAGCTTCTTGTTGCGCGTGAGCGCCTTGTCGACCACGCCCATGTCGGCCAGCGCCAGTTCGGTGTCAATCACTTCAATGTCGGACAACGGGTCGACCTTGCCCGCAACGTGCACCACGTTATCGTCGGCAAAACAGCGCACGACATGCACAATGGCGTCCGTCTCGCGGATGTTGGCGAGAAACTGGTTGCCCAGCCCTTCGCCCTTGCTCGCACCGGCGACCAGCCCGGCGATATCGACGAATTCGACAATCGCCGGCTGGATC
>JBAQUE010000253.1:0-2671 GCA_049297315.1 Rugosibacter sp. | reverse complement strand
ATGGCCGACCAGGCTACGAGGCGCGGGTCTGGCACGTCGACGATGCCGACATTCGGCTCGATGGTACAGAAGGGATAGTTTTCCGCCGCAATGCCGGACTTGGTCAGCGCATTGAACAGGGTGGACTTGCCGACGTTGGGCAGGCCGACGATGCCGCATTTGAGGCTCATGGGTTTTCTTTCTTCAGTGCTGCGGGTTTCGAGTTGATGCGCTGCGTGGCCGCTGCGTATTCGCCACGCGCCAATAATGGCCAGGCGAGCAGCGCGGTGTCCAGCGCCGCATCGATTTCGGCCTGCTCTTCCTTACGCGGCGGCTTCAACACATAGTTGACCACTTCGTTCTTGTCGCCGGGATGGCCGATGCCGATGCGCAGCCGCCAGTAATCCTGCACACCCAGATGCGCGGTGATGTCTTTCAATCCGTTGTGCCCACCCAGACCGCCGCCGAATTTCAGACGCATCTGGCCGGGTAGCAAGTCGAGTTCGTCGTGCACCACCAGCATCTCTTCCGGCTGGATGCGGTAGAACTGCGTCAGCGCACGCACCGGCTGCCCGGAGCGGTTCATGAAGGTTTGCGGCAACAGCAGCCAGAGATTCGCGGCGCGTGACTGCCCGACCCAACCGTGGAAACGCGACTCAGGGCCGAGCGTGACGCCCAGCTCATGCGCCAGGCGCTCACAAAACCAAAACCCGGCGTTATGCCGGGTTTTGGCGTAATCGGCGCCGGGGTTACCGAGGCCGACGATCAAGCGCAACTGCGGTTGCTGCGTCACATTACTTCTTGGCAGGCGTCGCTACGGCAGCTGCTGGGGCTGCTGCTTCGGCTGCTGGCGCTTCTTCCTCATCCTTGCCACGCACCGCCAGGATGGTGGCGACCACCGGGTCTTCGCCCTTGTGCAGGACGGCTTCGACGCCCTTCGGCAGGGCCAAGTGGGAAATATGAATGGAATGGCCAGCCGCCAGATCCTTCAGGTCGACTTCGATAAAGGCAGGCAGGTCACTGGCCAGGCAACGCAATTCGATATCCGTCATCACATGCTGCACGATGCCGCCGCCCAGCTTGACGCCGGGTGCGATGTCGGCATTGATGAAGTGCAGCGGCACTTTCTGGTGCAGCTTGTGCGTGGCATCAACGCGCTGGAAGTCGGCGTGCAGGATCACCTGGCGGTAAGGATGGCGCTGCACATCGCGCAGCAGGCAGGATTCCCTGGCGCCATCGACATTGGCGCTCAGCACGGAAGAATAGAAAGCTTCCTTGCGCAGCAACTGGAACAGCTCGTTGTGGTCGATGTCAATCGACTGCGGCTGGCCTTCGCCACCATAAATGATGGCCGGGACACGGCCGGTGCGACGCAGGCGGCGGCTCGCTCCGGTGCCCTGTCCATCGCGTTTCTTTGCGTTAAATTCGAGTTGCATGATTTGCTCCCTTGCTTCATAAGTGGTACTGCACGACAAAATCCCCGCCCGCGACCAGGCGAGGGGTTAAAAAAATCAATCCATGAACAGGGATGAGACCGAGTCTTCATTGCTGATGCGCAACATGGTCTCGGCCAGCAACCCGGCAATCGAAATCTGGCGGATGCGCGGACAGGCCGCCGCATCATGCGACAGGGGAACAGTATCGGTCACCACCAGCTCGTCAATCTCCGACTCGGTAATGCGCGGCACGGCGCTGCCGGACAGCACCGCATGCGTACAGTAAGCGACGACTTTTTTGGCGCCGTTCTCCTTGAGCGCCTGCGCTGCCTTGCACAGCGTGCCGGCGGTATCGACCATGTCATCCATGATCACGCAGGTGCGGTCGTTCACATCGCCGATGATGTTCATCACTTCCGACACGTTGGCTTTCGGCCGCCGCTTGTCGATGATCGCCAGGTCGGAGTCCAGCCGCTTGGCCAGCGCGCGGGCGCGCACCACGCCGCCGACGTCGGGCGATACCACCAGCAGGTCGCTGTATTGCTGCTTCCAGATGTCGCCGAGCAGAATCGGCGCAGCATAAATATTGTCGACCGGGATATCGAAGAAGCCCTGAATCTGGTCGGCATGCAAGTCGACGGTCAGCAGGCGTTGCACGCCCACGGTCTGCAGCATATTGGCGACGACTTTGGCGGTGATCGCGACACGCGCCGAACTGGGCCGGCGATCCTGGCGGGCATAACCCATGTACGGCATGGCGGCCGTGATACGCCCGGCCGAAGCGCGCTTTAACGCATCGACCATGACCATCAGTTCCATCAGGTTGTCATTGGTTGGCGCACAGGTGGGCTGCAATACGAACACATCCTGGCCGCGCACATTCTCGAGGATTTCGACATTCACTTCGCCATCCGAGAAGCGGCCGACATTGGCGCGTCCCAGCGAGATATTCAGCCGCTTGACGACATCCGCAGCCAGCTTGGGGTTGGCATTGCCGGTAAACACCATCAAGCTGTCGTAGGACATGGTCGTCTGTTCAAGCGTTATGGCGGAATCAGTCCGCCTGTGGAAAATCGGGGCTGGGGAGGAAGGATTCGAACCTTCGCATGCTGGAATCAAAATCCAGTGACTTAACCAGCTTGGCGACTCCCCAACATCAGTGGGACATCTCGCCGCAAGATAAAAAGCTGCGTGCGGATGCCGAAAGGACGCGCATTGTCAGGGTTTTCGGGTGTCCTGTCAAATTTATTGAAGCG
>JBAQUE010000252.1:0-5831 GCA_049297315.1 Rugosibacter sp. | reverse complement strand
GGTTGGGGTTGGGCAGAGAACGCCAGGAGTCCACATGGCCACGTACCTCGTTGATGATCCACGCGGTAGCGTATTGCTGTTCTTTGGTTGACAACCCCTTGTCATCATCAAAAACGAACCCTTCCTGCTTGGCAGCGGCCTTGTGCTTCTTGGGCTTCGGGATGGGTGTGAGGAACTGTGAACGCCGTCTGGATTCTTCAATCCGCTGGGTTGGCTGTCCCGTATCGTCAAGCTCCCAATGCCGCGATGGACGGTCATAGGGGGAATTCAATATCGGGTGGTCAAAGAAGGGATTCGACATGTTCAAGACTCTCGCACCGGTGTCTCGTTATTCCCGGAGACCGGGCAAGTTCATCATTTTCCATCAATTTCCTGCAAAAACGGACATCTTATGCATTTTTGATGAAGACTCGTCGCTCGAGTTGGCCGCTATATTTATTATGTCGCCTGATTTGGCATCAAAAATCCACTGACGGTAGCAGCATCTACAACTGCCATAGCGGCACGCCGCCGAAGGCAAGACGATGAAGAAAAGGGTGATCCGCAGTAAAAGTCGGCGCTGACGGAACGGCAAGTGGTTTGCCCTGCGCTTGAACGGTCAACGCCAGCTTTCCCGCTCCCGCCTGCGGTAGGCATACGCCACTAGCCCTGTTGTAGCAAGCAGTCCCAGCAGCACAAAAATCAACGGCCACTGCACCGGCTGGTTCCACTCAGCACGCTGACGGGCACGCAGTGCCGCGTCCACGCGCTGGTATTTCAACGTGTTGTTGCTCACCTTGGTTGGCTTGCGGTTGAACAGCCAGGCATGCTGCAGGCTGTAGTCCTTGGGATGAAAGCCCCAGATCCAGGGCGCATCGTGGCGCAGCAACGCGACCATGCGGTCGATCAGGGCTTGCCGTTGCGGGCCGTTTTCCATGGCCTGCATCTGCTCGAATAGTGCGTCATATTCCGGATTGCTGTAGTTGGCGGCATTCGAGCCATCATGTTTCACGGCAGCCTGCTTGCCATACAGCAGGAAAAGAAAATTCTCCGGGTCGGGATAATCGGCATTCCAGCCGAAATAGAAAAGCTGGGCGGCGCCTTTGCGGATCTTTTCCTGGAAACGGTTGTAGTCGGTATTACGCACCACCAGTTGCACATTGATTTTGCTGAACTGTTTTTGCAACCAGTCCATGCGCGCCTTGGCGCCGACGCCGGTAGCGGTGGTATCGAGATAGATCACCAGCGGCTCGCCTGTTTTCGCGTCGCGCCCGTCCGGCCAGCCCGCTTCGGCCAGCAGGCGCCTGGCTTCGGCGACGGGTTTGCGGCGCGGCTGGCCATCCCGCCAGTCATACATCTCAGGGTTGATGCCATCCTTGCCGTCGCGATAGCCAAAGATGCCTGGCGGTATCGGCCCTTGCGCGGCGACGCCACGGCCGTTCTGGAAGATGGAAATGTATTCTTCCTGATCCAGCGCAATCGAGATGGCCTGGCGCAGTTTGCGCGCCCGCTCGGCTGTCTGCGGGTCGCTGCCGCCAACCAGCGGATCGAGCCAGTTGAAACCCATGTAGAAAGTGGACGTCGCCACGGAAGTGGATAGCGTAATGCCCTGCGCGCGCATCGCGTCGGTCAGCGTGGCTTCGCCGCCGCTGCCGGTCTGCACAGCCTGGTCGAATGAATCGGAGGCGATGCCGGAGGCATCGTAATAACCTTGCAGGAATTTGTTCCAGTAGGGAATCTGCTCTTTCTCGCGCGTGAATACGGCCTTGTCGATGAAGGGCAAGGGCTTGCCGCAATCGGCCAGCAGCCCGGCCGGCTGGTCTTCCGGCTCGCCCTCGCAAGGATAGCGTTCGCCATGGAAATTGGGATTGCGTTGCAGCACCATGCGCGCGTTCGGGTCGTTTTCCGTCAGCATGTAAGGGCCGGTGCCCACCGGATACCAGTCCAGCGTCAGATTTTTTTCCGCCATGCCGGGCTGGCTGTAGAACTTGTCTGCTTCCCACGGCATCGGCGCAAAAAACGGCATCGCCAGCCAGTACAGGAACTGCGGATATTTGCCCCTGATGCGGATGCGATAGTGGTAACGGTCGATCGCCTCGACCCCGGCGAGGCGGTGCTGGCGCAGGTCCAGCCAGTGACCGCGCCGTATCGCCAGCGCCGTCCGAGTGGATACCGCTGCGCATAACTTTTGCAGGTCTTTGGCAAAATCATCCAGGCCGACGATGTAGCCGCTCATCAGCCCCAGGATCGGCGAATGCAGATGCGGGTGCGCCAGGCGCTTGATGCCATACACATAATCTTCGGCAACCAGTTCACGTGTACCACTCTGGGTGAAATCCGCCAGCGTGTTGATCGGCGCAAGCTGTTCGGCGCGCAAGGCATGGTAGATGTAGCCGCCGGATGCATCCCGGGCAAACGCCGCATGCGGTTGATAGCGGATGCCCGGCTTGATGGCGATGATGTAATCCGTGAAGGCGATCTGCGATGCAGGCGCATCGGCCGGCAAGACTTTGCCTTGCACATCAAGATAATGGGGCTGTGGCACGCGTTCCGCCGTTGCGGGGATCAGCGTATAAGGCCGCTTGAGGTAGTGGTATTGCAGCGGCGGTTCGTAAATCTGCGCAATGAAGGTGATCCCGTCTTCACTGTAAGTTTGTACAGGATCCAGATGTTTCGGACGGTCGGTGAAGGCACTGTAAAGGATGTTGGCGCCGCGTTCCGCCGCCGGATACGGATCATTCCATGCATCACCGCAGCCTGCCAGCGGCAGGACAGTGATACAAAAAAACAGGGTGCGCAGAAACACAGGCATGGCGGCCAGTTTAGCCTATCCGCTATAATCAAATGCTCGATCCAGTTGAGGAAAAATGATGGGATTTCTTGCCGGAAAACGCATTCTGATCACGGGGCTGATCTCCAACCGCTCCATCGCCTATGGCATCGCCAAGGCCTGCCACCGCGAAGGCGCCGATCTGGCCTTCACCTATCAGAATGAGCGCTTTGCCGAACGTATCACCAAGTTCGCCGAAGAGTTCGGCTCGCAGGCGGTTTATCCATGTGACGTCGCCGAAGATGCGCAGATCGACGCGCTGTTCGCCAGCATCGCCAAGCATTGGGATGGGCTCGACGGCCTGGTGCATTCCATCGCCTATGCGCCATCTGAATCCATCGAGGGCGATTTTCTTGACGGCATTTCGCGTGATGCCTTTCGCATTGCGCACGATGTCTCGTCCTACAGTTTTGCGGCGCTGGCCAAGGCCGCCCGCCCGTTGCTGCTCAAAGGCAATAACGCCTCGCTACTGGCGATGACTTATCTCGGCGCCGACCGCACCATGCCGAATTACAACACCATGGGCCTGGCCAAGGCCAGCCTCGAAGCCGCGACGCGCTACCTGGCCTTCTGCCTCGGCCCGCAGGGCATCCGCGCCAACGCCATATCAGCCGGCCCGATCAAGACACTGGCGGCATCCGGCATCGGCAACTTTGGCAAGCTGCTGGCTTACAACGCGCACCACGCGCCGCTGCGCCGCAACGTCACCATCGAAGAAGTCGGCAATGCGGCGGCCTTCATGCTCTCCGACCTGGCCAGCGCAATTACCGGCGAAATCATGTATGTGGATGGCGGCTTGAATACCACGGCGCTGGGCAATACAGACCCATTACCGGTTTAACTTCCCTCCTTTCCGGGCTTGATTCGGCATGACAAGCGTCTTTCAAACCGTTGCGCTGATCGGCAAATACCAGAGCCCGGAAATTGCCGAATCTCTGCTCTTGCTGGCCGAATTTTTACGCAAGCAGCATATTGAAGTCCTGCTCGAAGAAGGCACGGCCACAGCAGTTGGAACGCACCAGCACCACTATGCCACGGCCAGTTACGCGGCCATAGGCCAGCGCGCCAACCTGGCGGTCGTCCTCGGCGGCGACGGTACGCTGCTCAATGCCGCGCGCCATCTGGCCAAATTTGACGTTCCCCTGGTGGGTGTGAATCAGGGGCGTCTCGGCTTCATGACCGACATCGCCCGCGAAGCCATGGTCGACAGCATGACCACGCTGCTGGCCGGAAAGTTTTCGCGCGAGCAGCGCTTTTTGCTGGATGCCGAAGTGCTGCGCCATGGCGAACGCGCCAGCCATGCCCTCACCTTGAATGATGTTGTCATCAACAAGGGCGATACCGGGCGCTTGATCGAACTTGAAGTCAAGGTCGATGGCGAGCTGATCCACATCCTGCGCGCCGATGGCCTGATCATCGCTACACCAACGGGTTCGACGGCCTATGCGCTATCCGCCAACGGACCGATCCTGCATCCGTCGGTTCCCGGCATCGCCATCGTGCCGCTCTGTCCGCATGCGCTTTCCTACCGGCCGATCACCATCAGCGATAACAGCAAAATCAGCGTGACGCTGCTACCCCCGCACGAGGGGCGTATCCACTTCGACGGCCAGGTACGCTTTGGCGCGCAAGGTGGCGATGAAGTACGTATCCAGCGTTCGCCATACGCCATTACCCTGCTGCATCCTCCGGGTTACAGTTATTTCGCCATGCTGCGCGAAAAACTGCACTGGAGCGCCACCCCGCGCAACTGACCGTCACCGCCATGCTGCAACGCCTGATCATCCGCGACTTCGTCATTGTTGACCAGCTTGAGCTGGAATTCGCGCAGGGTTTCGGCGCGCTCACCGGCGAGACCGGCGCCGGCAAGTCCATCCTCATCGACGCGCTCTCCCTCGCCCTGGGCGAACGCGCCGATGTCGCCGTGGTCCGCGCAGGCGCTGAGCGTGCCGAAGTCGCCGCCGAATTTGCTGTCGATGCGGGCAGCGGCCTTGCGGCATGGCTGCAGGCCAACGATTACGCGGATGACACCTGCATCTTGCGCCGCATCGTGGATAACAATGGCCGTTCGCGCGCCTACATCAACGGCGCGGTGGCGACGCTCGGGCAACTGCGCGAAGCGGCCGATTTCCTGGCCGACATCCATGGGCAGAATGCGCACCATGCGTTGTTGCGCACCGACGCCCAGCGCAATCTGCTCGACGCGCACGCCGGCGTCCAGCCATTGGCGCAGGAAGTCGCGCAGGCTTACAGCATATGGCGTGCGGCGCGTGCGGCGCGGCAAGCCGCCGAGACCGGCAGCGCAGCGGCGGCGCACGAGCGCGAACTGCTCGAATGGCAAGCCAAAGAGCTCGCCGAGTTGGACTTCTCCATCGACGGCTGGCAGGAAACAGAACGCGAACACAAGCGCCTGGGCAACGCCAATGCCTTGCTCGAAGCCGCAGCGGCGGCGCTGGCCGTGCTGGATGAAGGCGACACCGCCGCGCTGGCGGCATTGCGGCACGCCGGCGCACAACTGAATGGATTGACCGGCATCGACCCGGCGCTCATGGAGGCCGCGAAGCTCTTCGACAGCGCGGTGATCCAGCTCGAAGAGTCGGCGCTGGCGCTACGGCGATACCAGGACAGGCTGGAGCTGGATCCGGCGCGCCTGGCTGAACTCGACAGCCGTATCGATGCCGTGACGCAAATGGCGCGCAAGCACCGCATCGCGCCAGAGGAATTACCTGCACTGCAGGCGAAACTCGACATGCAATTGCGCGAACTGATGCTGCACGCCGACCCGGCAGCGCTGGCTGCATGTGAGCGGGAAACTGAAACAGCCTACCGCGCCATCGCGGAAAAATTGTCCGCCGTGCGCAGCAAAACCGCCAAGGCCTTATCCGCTGCCGTCACCCAGGGCATGCAGGAATTGGCGATGGGCGGTGGGCGCTTCGAGATTGCGCTGGAAGCGCTTGCCGAAGGCGCTGCGTTCGGCTTGGAAAATGTCGAATTCCAGGTGGCTGCCAATGCCGGCCAACCC
>JBAQUE010000251.1:0-1522 GCA_049297315.1 Rugosibacter sp. | reverse complement strand
TTCGCATAACCGCGCACGAAACCCCGCACGACGGTGATGCCGGGCAAGCTGGCATAGTCATCCCGCTCCAGCGCTTCAATCTGGCGCACACTGAAACGTGTCACGTGCGCTACGGCATCAGGTGTTAAACCTTTGGCTTCGCGTGCCGCACGCAGCACGGCGCCCGGCAAGCAGGGCGCCTCCTCAAGAACGCTGATATCTGCTTCATTTCCCTGGAAATGCGCTTCGCTCACTCGTACTTTCCTTGCGCCAGCAAACGGTATTCAGGCGAAGTGCCAAAGCGCTTGCGCAGGTCTGCGGCCAGCCGCGCTTCCGCTTCGCGGTTGCCTAATTTGCGCTCAACACGCAAGGCCAGCCAGGTTTGTTCGGCTGTGGGTTCCTGTATTTTGCCAATCTCGGCAACCCATTGCCGCGCCTCCTGGTAGCGCCCCTGGCCGTAAGTCAACTCGCCCAGCCAGTACATCGCCTGGGTATTGCCTGGGGAAACACGCAACGCCTCCAGCAGATAATTTTCCGCCACCTTGTCATCTTTCAATCGGATGGCGCAAATGCCCGCATTGGTATACGGCTTGGCAGGCGTCGAGTAGAGCGGATTGCGTGCCGCCGCCATGAAGTAATCGATCGATTGTTTCTCGCGGTTGGTCTGGCACAGGAACCAGCCAAAATTGTTGCTGATCTCCGGATCGCGTGGGGCCAGCTGCAAGGCCTTGTTGAAATTCTCCTCGGCCAGCCGTGGTTCATTCAAACTCATATGAGTCAGGCCGAGCAGGTTGTAAGCTGGCGCATAATTTGCGTCAGCCGCCAATGCAATCCGCGCTTCTTCAAGCGCCACGGCCGGACGGCCATCCACCAGATACAGTGACCCCAATTCTGTGTGCACCTTGGCGCGCTGTTGAAACTCATTCGTCGGCGTCCGCTCCGACACGGCCTGCTCCGCGCCTTCACGCATGGCCGCAGGGCCGGTGGTCGTGGTGCAGCCGACCAATGCCAGAGCCGCGCCCATGCCAATGCAGAACAGTCCCTGCTTTAACTTGCTCATGACCTTAACTCCGCTTGGGAATAAACACGTACTGGCAGCGTAGCAGATCGCTGCGTCCGTTTTGTCTTGTCCAGCACTTGGCCCGCCAATTGGCCACAGGCCGCATCAATATCGCCACCACGCGTCCGCCGCGTAGTGGTCACCATGCCGCCTTCAATCAACACCGATGCAAAACGGCGTATCCGCTCCGCCGGTGAACGGCGAAAACCCGAATCCGGAAAGGGATTGAACGGGATCAGGTTGAACTTGCATGGCACATCGCGCACCAGATGCAGCAGCGCATGCGCATCGGCATCACTGTCATTCACGCCATCCAGCATCACATATTCGAAGGTGATGAAATCCCGCGGCGCCTGTTGCAGATAACGCTGACAGGCGGCCATCAGTTCGGCCAGCGGATATTTGCGGTTGATCGGCACCAGCTTGTCGCGCAAGCCATCGGTCGGCGCATGCAACGAGACGGCCAAGGCGACCGGGCAGGCT
>JBAQUE010000250.1:0-2544 GCA_049297315.1 Rugosibacter sp. | reverse complement strand
AGCTCCCCAGACAGGAATTGACGCTCAAAGTCCTTGTTTTCGCCCACATAACTGGCGATCATTTTCTTGATCTGGCGAGATTCAAGCAATTTGCCCAAACCGAAGCCATCGACGCCGGCATTGTTGGAAATGACGGTCAGTTCCTTAACGCCACTCTCCAGCAAGGCATCAATCAACGCTTCGGGAATGCCACACAGGCCAAAGCCGCCAACCGCCAGCAACTGGTTGTCTTTGACGATGCCCTGGAGTGCTTCGGCTGCGGAAGGGAATATCTTGTTCACGGGGACTCCTGCAAAGAATGAGAATGAATGGGCGCGCTAGGGATGATGCCAGAAAACTACGGCTTTTTCCCGTTCAACCACTGACGTAGCTGATCCGGCAAGGGAACCGGCTTGCCGCTTGCCCGCTCCACCCACACAATCCGCGCCATGCCGCTGGCGTACAAGCGCTCTTCACCCACACGGCGCAACTCATAAAACGTCGTCAGGCTGGTGCGCCCTGGCGGAGCGGCAAATACACGGCACTCGGCCACACCGGGATAAGTCAAAGGCAACAAAAAACGGCAGCTTGCCTCAGCCAGCACAGCGCCCTCGAGTTTGTCCATGCGTACCGGCATATCAAGGGAATCCAGCCATTCGACACGAGCCTGCTCCATGTAGCGGAAATACAGCGTGTTGTTGATATGCCTCATGGAGTCTTCATCACCCCAGCGTAGCGGAATCTGACTGCAATATACGAGAGTTTGTTGATGGTCCATGGCTAGGCAATGTGTCGGCTAAGGAAAGAGCATGCAGATTATAATTCGCGGCTCATCTGATCCACCAAGGGAAAACCATGCAACGCGAAGCCATGGAGTTTGACGTCGTCATTGTGGGCGGCGGGCCGGCCGGCCTTTCGGCGGCGATTCGGCTCAAGCAAATCAATCCGGAGGCCAGCGTTTGCCTGATCGAAAAAGGCGCTGAAATCGGCGCGCACATCCTCTCTGGCGCGGTGATGGATCCACGCGCGCTGACTGAATTGATTCCCGACTGGCAAGCGCAAGACGCGCCGCTGGACACGCCTGTCAGCCGCGACCGGTTTACCTTTCTCACCCGCAGCGGCAGTTTCGATGTGCCTAATTTCATGCTGCCGCAATGCTTCCAGAACCACGGTAATTACATCATCAGCCTGGGTCAGGTGTGCCGCTGGCTGGGTACGCAGGCCGAAGCTTTAGGAGTCGATGTATTCCCCGGCTTTGCCGGCGCCGAAATACTTTACACCGAACAGGGCGCGGTGCGCGGTGTCGCCACGGGCGACATGGGCGTCGGACGTGATGGCGAACACGGCGCCGCATACCAGCCCGGCATGGAGTTGGTCGGCAAATACACGCTGTTCGCCGAAGGCTGCCGCGGCCATCTGGGCAAGCAACTCGAAGCAAAATTCAACCTGCGCGCGCATGCCGACCCGCAAACCTATGCCCTCGGCATCAAGGAACTGTGGGAAGTTCCGGCCAGCCAGCACGAAAAAGGCCTGGTCATGCACACCGCCGGCTGGCCGCTCAAGACGGACACCTACGGCGGCGGCTTCATCTATCACTTTGGTGACAATCTGGTTTCGCTCGGCCTGGTGGTCGGCCTGGGTTACAGCAATCCATTCCTCTCGCCATTTGAAGAAATGCAGCGCATGAAAACCCATCCGCAACTGACGGGCTTGCTGAGTGGCGGCAAGCGCCTTGCGTATGGCGCGCGCGCGCTGGCGGCGGGCGGTTTGCAATCCATGCCGCGGCTGGATTTTCCCGGTGGCGCATTGATCGGCGACGATGCCGGCATGCTGGTCGCCTCCCGCATCAAGGGCAGCCATGCCGCCATCAAGAGCGGCATGCTCGCTGCCGAAGCCGCAGCGGCCGCACTCGCCGCTGGGCGGATGCAGGATGAACTGACCGCCTATCCCGAAGCCTTCCGCGCTTCCTGGCTGTATGAAGAGCTGCACACGGCGCGCAACTTCAAACCCTGGATGGCCAAGGGACTCGTCACCGGCTCGCTGATGTTCGGCATCGACCAGGTGCTGCTGCGCGGCAAGGCGCCATGGACGCTGCACAACACGGCCGACCATAAAAAACTCAAACCCGCCGCCGAATGCACATCGATTGATTACCCGAAGCCCGATGGCGTGCTGACTTTTGACCGCCTCTCGTCAGTTTTTCTCTCGAATACCAATCACGAAGAAAACCAGCCCTGCCATCTGCAACTGAAGAATGCCGATGTGCCGATCAACATCAATCTCGCGCTTTACGCTGCACCCGAACAGCGTTATTGCCCGGCTGGCGTGTATGAGATTGTGCGCGATGCGGACGGCACCCATCCGCGCCTGCAAATCAACGCGCAGAACTGCGTGCATTGCAAAACCTGCGACATCAAGGACCCGACGCAAAACATCAACTGGGTCGTTCCGCAGGGTGGCGAAGGGCCGATTTACACGCAGATGTAAAAAGTCGGCGCTGGCGATACGGCGGATACGGCGAAAAAAACGGGAACCCGCGGGTTCCCGTTTTTTTCGCCGTCCACA
>JBAQUE010000249.1:0-3634 GCA_049297315.1 Rugosibacter sp. | reverse complement strand
TTTCAACGTGCTGTTGCAGGTTTTGGATGACGGCCGCATGACCGATGGCCAGGGGCGCACGGTGGATTTCAAGAATACGGTGATCGTGATGACTTCCAACTTGGGCAGCCAGATGATCCAGCAGATGTCCGGCTCGGATTACGGTGTGGTCAAGCTCGCCGTGATGGGCGAGGTGAAGACCCATTTCCGCCCGGAATTCATCAACCGGATTGATGAAATCGTGGTCTTCCACGCGCTGGACGAAAAGCATATCGCCAAGATCGGCCGCATCCAGTTGCAGTATCTTGAAAAACGTCTGGCGCGCATGGAGATGGCGCTGGAAGTGAGCGACGCGGCGCTGGCGCTGATCGCCGAGGCAGGCTTTGACCCGGTATTCGGTGCGCGGCCTTTGAAACGGGCGATCCAGGAGAAAATCGAAAACCCGCTGGCGCGGCAGATACTGGAAGGCAAGTTCGCCGCCAAGGATGCGATTCGCGTTGATGTGGCGAAGGGACAGCTAGTGTTCACCAAGGCGTAAAAATGCAGCAAGGCAAGCGGTTAGAGGAGCAGGTGGCCCGCATGAAGCACTGGGTCACCTGGTCTGCTGCCGCCAGCGTGCTGCTATTCACGTCGCAGTTTGCCGCAGCCGGCCCGCCGTTTCTGACGGATGATCCCGAGCCGGTCGAATATCAGCATCACGAATTTTACATCGCCTCGCAGCAAACGAAAACGGCTGACGGCGTCGCGGGAACGCTGCCGCATCTGGAATACAACTATGGCGCAGCGCCTGACGTGCAACTGCATGTCATCGTGCCTTATGTCTTCAGCCATCCTGCAGGCGACACGCATCAAAAGGGTTTGGGGGATGTCGAGGTCGGCGTCAAGTACCGCATCCTGCAAGAAACCGATAGCCGCCCGATGGTGGGTATTTTCCCTATCGTGGTGACCTCTACCGGCGATGCAGACAAGGGACTCGGCAATGGCGCCACGCAGGTATTTTTGCCCGTGTGGCTGCAAAAACGCTGGGGTGAGTGGCAAAGCTATGGTGGTGGCGGCTATTGGATCAATCGCGCCACCGGGGCCAAAAACCATTGGTTCTTTGGCTGGCAACTGCAAAAAGACCTCACCGAGCACCTGACTTTGGGCGGGGAGATATTCCACAGCACCGGGCAAGCGCCAGAAGAAGGCAGCAGCACGGGCTTCAATCTGGGCGGCCTCTACCACTTTGACGAGCATAACCACTTGCTGTTTTCTGCCGGGCAGGGGCTGACAAATACCAGGTTAACCAACAAATTTTCATCGTATGTCGGGTATCAGTTGACCTGGTAAATGTAAAAAAGCCGGCTGTGGTGGTACGGCGATAAGTGGCAAACCGATAGTTTTCACGTTTTCTCAAGATCGTGAGCCATGACAGGCCGACAGGATGTCCACCCCAATGTGCTCCCATTTTTTTCAGGTAAGATTCTTCCATGCAAAATGTGATCGGCAAGTGACAGTATTCGCCACCCTGTGGCTCGGAAGGTGGATCTGTGGGTCTGGAAAAAAGGAAATCATGAAGCACTCGACCACACCCCTGTCGCTGCTAGCTCTTGCCACCACGCTCATCATCAACGCCGCCCACGCTGAATCCCTGCAACAGGCGTGGGACATCGCGCTGGCCGTGGATCGCGGCCTGAAGGCCTCACATGAGAACACCGCCGCTGCCGCCAGCCTGCTGGAAGCGGCAAGATCCGTTCGCCTGCCCAATGTAGCGTTGGAGGCAGGCTATACCGCCCTCGATAACACGCCGGCAGCCAAGGTTGATTTTTTCGGCCAGTCGCTGCAAATGCCGTTGGCGCAGAGGGAAAGCGCTGCCTACAAGGCGATGGCCAGCCTGCCGCTGTATACCGGTGGGCGCATCGAGCGTGGCATCGACGCCGCAGCGGCCTCCCTCAATGCGGCGAAATTGGGTGAAGCCGGTGACGTGCAGAGCCTCAAGCTACGCGTGTCCGATGCCTATGTGGGTGTGCTGCGCGCCGGCCGTATGCTGCAGGTGGCCGAGGGCCATGTGGCCAGTCTCACGGCGCATGCCCGCGATGTGGAAAACCTGTACACGCAGGGCATGGTGGCGAAAAGCGATCTGCTCTCTGCCCAAGTGGCGCTGGCCGATGCCCGCCAGAAGGCGTTGCAGGCGGCCAACGGGCTGGATCTGGCGCGCGCCGCCTACAACCGCCTGCTGGGGCGGCCGCTGGATCAGGTTGTCGCGCTGGATGATCTCTCACCCGGTGCGGCGGAGCAATCGCTGCCTGCGTTGACCGAACGGGCAATCTCCCAGCGCAGCGAGTTGGCGGCGCTGGCGCAGCAGATCGAAGCCCTGCGGCATCAGGCCGGGGCTGTACGCGGCGAGAACGGCCCGCAGGTTGCGCTTTCCGGCGGCTATGGCTATCAGGAAAACCGCTACCAGGTAAACCCTGGGCAATGGATGGTCACGCTGGGAGCCAAGTGGAACCTGTTCGACGGTGGCGTGGTGAGTCATCGGGCCAGCGCCGTCGAGCGCCAGGCAGCGGCCTTGGCCGAGCAGCGCGAGGAACTCGCTTCCATTGTCGCCCTGCAGGTACGCCAGGCCTGGCTGGACGTGGAAGAGACGAAGAAGCGCATCCTTGTTACGCAGTCAGCCATCGCCCAGGCGGAAGAAAACCTGCGCGTGGTGCGTGATCGTTATGGCAGTGGGCTGTCCACGCACACTGAGGTGCTGGATGCCGAAACCCTGCGCGTCAACAGCGAGGCCAGCCACGCCAGCGCCCTGTACGACGCCGCATTGGCCGGATTGCGGCTGAAACGCGCCGTGGGCGCGCTCTGAACAAAAGGATCAACAACATGAAAAAAATACTTACCCCGATTGTGGGCGTGCTGGGAGTGGTGATTTTCGCGCTCCTGGCCCTGGCCGCCTGGTGGTTCCTGCTGCGGCAACCCCTGCTGCCAGACGGGTTGATACAGGCCAACGGCCGCATCGAGGGGGATCACTATGCCGTGGCGGGGAAAGTTCCTGGCAAAGTCGTCGAACTGCTGGTACGCGAAGGTGATGCGATTGCTCAGGAACAAATACTGCTGCGGCTCGATGACCGTCAAGTCCGTGCCCGGCTGGAACAGGCAAAACAGGGCCTGGCCGCCGTCACCCCGCAGCTTGCCACGGCACAGCGCGCCGAAGAACAGGCACGGCGCGATGCCGCGCGACTGCGCAATCTGCTGGCACAGGGAACCTCGACCCGGCGCGAGACGGAGCACACGCAACTGGCCTGGGCTGTATCGCAGGGGCAATTGACCACCGCGCGCGCGCAACAAGCGCAGGCCGAGGCGGCATTGGCCGAGGCGCAAAGCGTGCTGGACGACCTCACCATTCGCGGCCCGGCTTCAGGCATCGTCACCCAGCGCCTGGTGGATGTGGGCGAAGTCATCGCGCCCGGCGCGCCGCTGTTCGACATCGTCGATCTGGACCGGCTCTACCTCAAGGTGTATGTCCCGGAAAAAGAACTCGGCAAGGTGCGCCTGGGCCTGTCGGCGCGCATTTATACCGACGCTTTTCCGAAGGAACCAATGTCCGCCACGGTGCGTTACATCGCTTCGCAGGCCCAGTTCACCCCCAAGGAGGTGCAAACCCCGGATGAGCGCGTCAAGC
>JBAQUE010000248.1:0-2810 GCA_049297315.1 Rugosibacter sp. | reverse complement strand
GCGCCGACCTGCGCACGAAGCTCGCCGTCGCCGCCGGCGGCGTGGTGTTCACGACGATCCAGAAGTTCTTCCCGGAGGAAAAGGGCGTCCGGCACCCGGTGCTCTCTGACCGGCGCAACATCGTCGTCATCGCCGACGAGGCGCATCGCAGCCAGTACGACTTCATCGATGGCTTTGCGCGGCACATGCGCGACGCCTTGCCCCACGCCTCGTTTGTCGGCTTTACCGGCACGCCGATCGAGCAGACCGACGCCAACACGCGGGCCGTGTTCGGCGACTACATCAGCGTCTACGACATCCAGCGCGCCGTGGTCGATGGCGCCACGGTGCCGATCTACTACGAGAGCCGGCTGGCGAAGCTGGAGTTGAAGGAATCGGAACGGCCGAAGATCGACCCCGAGTTCGAGGAAGCGACCGAAGGCGAAGAAGTCGAGCGCAGGGAAAAGCTCAAGAGCCGCTGGGCGCAGCTCGAAGCCGTGGTCGGCTCCGGGAACCGCATCACGCTCGTGGCCCGCGATCTGGTGGAGCATTTCGAGAACCGGCTCGCGACGATGGACGGCAAGGCGATGGTGGTGGTGATGAGTCGCCGCATCGCCGTCGAGTTGTACCGCGAGTTGATGGCCTTGCGTCCAGCCTGGCATGGCGAGGATGACGAGCATGGCGTGCTGAAGGTGGTGATGACCGGCTCCGCATCGGACCCGCTCGACTGGCAGCCGCACATTCGGAACAAGAAGCGGCGTGAAGATTTGGCGTCACGCTTTCGCGACGCGAGCGATCCGTTCCAGATTGTCATCGTACGCGATATGTGGCTCACCGGCTTCGACGCGCCATCGCTCCACACGATGTATGCCGACAAGCCGATGCGCGGGCACGGACTGATGCAGGCCATCGCCCGCGTCAACCGTGTGTTCAAGGACAAACCGGGTGGGCTGGTGGTGGATTACCTCGGTCTGGCCGATGAGCTGAAACAGGCGCTGGCGACTTACACGGAGGCGGGCGGCACCGGCAAGACCGCGCTCGATCAGAGCGAGGCCGTGGCGTTGATGCTGGAGAAATACGAGATATGCCAGGGGCTGTTCCACGACTTTGACTGGTCACACTGGCTAACCGGCGCGCCGCAACAGCGGCTTTCCGTTTTGCCGGCAGCGCAAGAGCATATCCTTGCGCAGAAGGACGGCAAGACGCGGCTGCTGCGCGCCGTAACAGACTTGTCGCAGGCATTCGCGCTCGCCGTACCACATCAGGACGCGCTCGCAATTCGCGATGACGTTGGCTTTTTCCAGGCGGTGCGCGCGGTGCTGGCGAAGGGTGTGCCGGGCGAGCAAAAAACCGATGAGGAACTCGATCACGCGATCCGCCAGATCATCTCGAAGGCGGTAGTCTCCGATGAGGTGATCGACATTTTCGCCGCCGCCGGCCTCAAGAAGCCCGACATCTCGATCCTGTCGGACGAATTCCTGAGCGAGGTGCGCGACATGCCACAGCGTAACCTCGCGGTTGAGCTGCTGGAAAAGCTGCTGAAGGGCGAAATCAAGATACGTGGCAAGCGCAATGTCGTCCAGGCGCGCTCGTTTGCCGAGCTGCTGGCGCAGACGGTGCGCAAATACCAGAACCGCGCCATCGAGACGGCGCAGGTGATCGAAGAACTGATCCAGCTCGCGAAGGACATGCGCGCCGCAAACGCACGTGGCGAGGCGCTCAAGTTGGACGAAGACGAACTGGCCTTTTACGACGCGCTGGAAGTCAACGACAGTGCGGTGAAGGTGCTCGGCGAACCGACGCTGGTGAAGATCGCCCGCGAGCTGGTCGAGACTGTGAAAAAGAACGTCACCATCGACTGGACCATGCGTGAAAACGTGCAGGCGCAATTGCGCGTCTATGTGAAGCGCATCCTGCGCAAGTATGGCTATCCGCCGGACATGCAGGAGCAGGCGACGCAGACGGTGCTGGCGCAAGCGAAAGTGCTATCTGAGGTGTGGGCGATTGGCTAAGCGCCCAGGATGGGCACTCAATTAGCGCGAACCACCTGAAGCCAGCCAATCGGTGAACCGAGCACGTTGCCCCAGTGTCATGTGCAGCCCGGCCTTCGTGCGTCGCCAGAGAATATCGTCGGCCTCACGCGCCCACTCATGCGCGAGAAAATGCGCCACTTCGATTGCATACAGGCCGCCGCCAAAGTCTTGGCCGAGGTCTTTTGGTTCGCGAACATCCGCCAGCAAAGTCAGCGCGCGGCTGCCGTGGCGGCGGGCGAGTTGTTCCAGCCAGTCTGCGGGCAGGTTGGGGTGGCGGGTTTGCAACTGGCTGATGACTTCATTCAGAGGTCGGTCGCCGCCGGGTAGCGCGGTATTCCCTGTCCATGGGCGGCCGCTGGCGTGGAACCAGGGTTGCAGCTTTTCCATGACGCGTTCGGCCAGCCGCCGGTAGGTGGTGAGCTTGCCGCCGAAAACCGAGAGCAGCGGGGCGCTGCCTGCCGCGCTGTCGAGTTGCAGGCGATAGTCGCGCGTCACTTTGCTGGCGTTGTCTTTGCCGTCATCAAACAGGGCGCGCACGCCGCTGAACTGCCAGACCACATCGCCCGGCTGAATCTGTTTTTGTGTGTAGCGATTAACCGCTGCGCACAGGTAGGCGATTTCTTCTGCGCTGATTTTTGGTGGCTCGGCCGGATTGTTGAGTTCGATGTCGGTGGTGCCGATCAGGGTGAAATTTTGTTCCCAGGGCAGCAGGAAGATGATGCGGCGGTCGGTGTGTTGCAGCGTGTAGGCATGCTTGCCGGGATACAAACGGGGCACGACGATATGGCTGCCCTTGAC
>JBAQUE010000247.1:0-3126 GCA_049297315.1 Rugosibacter sp. | reverse complement strand
GTGTCCAGATGTTGGCTCTGTTGGCCACTCAATCGGATAGCCAGAGATTCGGCGAGAGCCTTCAAGGTGCAGCACAACATATCGAGGCTTGGTTGAGAATGCTCCATACCATTCTGAGGGATACGGAGTCCTTGACGTTAGGCGCAAACGTCGCGCGAGACTAAAGAATGCGTCATTTGTCATGAAGAACGACAGCAAAATGCCAAGAACAACAGCAATCGCTACGGAAGTAACCAGTTCTGCTGAGCGGTTCCATGTGCCAAGCTGTACAAATTTTCCAGCGAAAAGTAGAGATATTTCAAGAAGCACAACAAGTGCATTGACTATGAAGCTGTAGATCAACGCTTGGACGACTCGCTCAAACTGCGCTGGCTTTGTATAAGTGGTGAGTCCATACACAACCCATGCCGTTAAGAAGCCTGGCATTAGTTGGGTCAGTAGTAAAAGGACATCCTTTGATGTTTCGCCCACGGTCTTATGTGATTAACGAGTAGGATCAAAAACGCTAGGCTCGCGTTTTCTCTTGCCATCAAAAAGTCGGCGCTGGTGGGACGGCGGCCGTGCCGCGATATATGCCAAGACCAAGGCAGAGGTTGGCGAGCAGCCGGACGTAGCGTGAAATCACAGCGCAACCGTTTTCATGTAGCGGTTATCCGCCTGCTTTTTCCGCCGCAACGATGCGATTTCGGATGGTGTCAGCATCCGGCGAGCGTTCGAGGTATCTGGCTTCGGATTCCGTGAGGCGTTCGAAGCCGTAGCCGTAACGGGCTTGCCACCAGATTTCAAGATCGTGTCCATGTTTTTTCCTCAGTTGCCGCAAGGTTTCATCAGATAGCGCAAGTTTGGCCGAGTAGGGTTTGCCTGTCAATGTAGTTGCCATTAGTACATTGCCACCCTGGCATTCAATGTGACCGCGAAGGTTGGCCAGTGTTCCACCCTGCCCGACAAAGTCATCTACCAGTAAATAAGCTGCGCCCGGTTGTGCCGCGCCCTCGAATAATGCCGGGGTGGCTAGTCGATGAAACCCATCCGATCCGGTGTGGCCGACACAGTTGATCTGCACGATGTCATCGTCCAGCGGCAGGCCGAGCCGCCGGGCAATGACGCCAGCCAGCGCCGAAGGTATGGCGTTCTCGCCTTGTACTTCGAGTGCTTGAATGCCTACGACGATAGGCATGCGGGCGCCAACTTGCTGGTGGATTGCTTCAATGGTGGCCGGATCGAATGTCGCCATGACTACGCATTTTGCCGCAGCAATGTCGCCTGCCTTGGCGGCGGCATAGTCCGGGTGTTTCTTGACTGCGCTTTCTGTGGCATGAATGGCGACATCGGGAAATTTCCCCCAGGCGCTTCGCGCAGGCATTGTCGAGTTTTTCATGTTGTCGATTCTCCCATGCACTGAGCCTGATCAGGTTTTCCTTGCCCAAAAGTCGGCGCTAGTAAAACGCCGCAAAGCCTTGAGTCCGGTTCTGGAAAGCGCCCTCGGGGTTCGGCGGTTTGGCATTATCCTGCGAGTCACTTCACCAGTTATCCAAAGTTAAAGGAAATTCACCGTGTCATCGAAGAATAAACCGCTGACAAAATCCGAACTGGCAGCCTATGAGTCCAAACGTGACCTGGCTGCGGAACTGTTGCAGTCAGTACGCGAAATGAAAGCCGGGCAGATTCATGCGGTGTCATCGCTTGCGCTTGAGGCGCGCAAGACAACCGGTTTTTCGCAGTCTTGATTCGTGTCCTTGGTCTTGTGGACGCCGGGCAGTGGGTGGGATAAGCTCGCAGTTCATACCCGCATATTCCCGTAAGGAGCTTTTCATGAAAGTTACCGACCTGATGACTGAAGCAGCCTCCCTGCCGGTGGAAGAGCGTGCGCGGCTGGTGGATTCCTTGTTGCAGACACTGAACCCGCCAGACGAAGCCAATACGTCGGCATGGTTGGCCGTGGCGCGTCGTCGGCTGGATGATCTCGATACTGGGCGCGTCAAAGCGATTCCCGGTGAAGAGGTGCTGGAGAAAGTCCGCCGCCGTCTGGGGCAATGAGTTTTCGGTTTCATCCGGAGGCAGAGGCTGAATTTCTGGCTGCTATCGACTGGTACGCAGAGCGGTCTGCCAATCTAGGCGAGGATTTTGCCAGCGAAATTTTTGCAGCCATTCAGTTGGCGGTGTCCATGCCCTTGGCTTGGCCGCGCGATGGGTGGATTTACATACTCGCCGTGATGAACGTGCGCCGTCAACCAGACTATTGGCATTCGCGCGCATAAAGGTCGGCGCTGATGAAGCAACCGATGAACCCCCTGCACAGCAAGAAGGGGCAGGAAAGAACCCTGCTCTCTTCGCTGTGGATGCGTTACAAGGCGGTCAGACAAAAAACGCTCAGCTTTGCAGACCTGAAATTCTGCTTCGCAGGCAGGTCTCCTCGCTGTAGCGGATGGCGAGACGACGCGAGGCGGCCTTCTCGCCTCCCCTGCTTTTTGTCGCCACAAATAATTTAGCATGAGTAATTTATGTGAATACAATAAATCGCATGGAAGTCAGCTTCGATGCGGCTAAAAGCGAGCGCAATGGGATCGAATGGGGTTTGCCGTTTACGCGGGTTGAACATGTTGTGTTTACGCCCCGCGCTGACAAGGTACATGTCATCAGTTTGCGCAAGGCAAATCAACGGGAGGTAAAAATTTATGCCAAAAATGCTTAAAACCCGCTCTGGCCGCAAGGTCGTGCTACCCACGCCGGAAGAAGATGCGGCGATCAACGCGGGTATTGCAGCCGACCCGGATGCCCGTGAACTGGATGCTGAATGGTCTGCCAGAGCCAGGCCCGCCAGCGAGGTGTTTCCGCCGGATGTTTATGCGGCTTTGGTCGCCATGAAGCGCCCACGCGGTCGCCCGAAGGCCGACGAGACCAAAGTTTTCACCGCGATCCGTCTGGATGCGGATGTGCTGGCGGCTTTCAAATCTACCGGCAAAGGCTGGCAAACCCGCGTGAACGCGGCCCTGCGCCAATTCATTGCCGAGCATCCGCCGCGTGGGTGATCTATGCCAAACGCAATGCGGAAGAGGTGGAGCCAGGCTGTCTTCGTGTACGTGAGTTTTATGATGTGGAGTGATGATATGAGGTGGTTGCAATGAT
>JBAQUE010000246.1:0-3038 GCA_049297315.1 Rugosibacter sp. | reverse complement strand
ATCTGCTCTTTAACGCCCAGATTGTAGTTTCCCCGACCATCGAAGCCCTTGCCTGAAATTCCTCGAAAGTCGCGTATGCGGGGCATTGCCACAGTGACCAAACGATCAAGGAACTCGTACATTCGGGAACCCCGCAGGGTCACCATACACCCAATGGGATAGCCTTCACGTATCTTGAACCCTGCTATGGCCTTACGCGCCTTGGTCACGACCGGCTTCTGACCAGCAATTTTCACCATGTCCCCAACAGCGTGTTCGAGAACTTTTTTATCGCCAACAGCCTCACCAACCCCCATATTCAAGGTAATTTTAGTGATCCGAGGGACCTCCATGACAGACTTGTAACCGAACTTTCCGAGCAACTCGGGAAGTACTGTTTCCTTGTAAAAACTTTGCAGACGGGCCATTTATATAACCTCAAGCATCAACAACAATTTCGCCACTCGATTTGAATATCCGAACCTTACGGCCATCATCAAGCGCTTTAATACCAACACGATCCGCCTTTTGTGTTACAGGGTTCAATAGCGCTATGTTGGAGATATTAATCGGCATCTCTTTTTCAAGAATCCCGCCTTGATCTCCCTTTAGAGGATTGGGTTTCACATGCTTCTTTACTTTATAAATACCGTCGACGATGATACGCTCTGTATCGTGCCATGCCTTGACAACGCCGCGTCGCCCCTTGTCTTTACCAGAAGTGACGATCACCTCATCACCCTTACGAATCTTATTCATGACCAATCCCCAGACAAACAGATCAAAGAACCTCGGGAGCGAGGGAGACGATTTTCATAAACCGCTCCGTCCTTAACTCACGCGTCACTGGCCCGAATATGCGCGTACCTATCGGCTCCAATTTATTATTCAACAACACAGCCGCATTGCCGTCAAACTTCACCAACGATCCATCGTTACGACGGACGCCTTTAGCGGTCCGAACCACAACCGCGCTGTAAACCTCACCTTTTTTAACTCGCCCGCGCGGAGTGGCATCTTTGATGCTCACCTTGATGACATCGCCAATGCCAGCATAACGCCGCTTGGAACCGCCAAGAACCTTGATGCACATAACTGAGCGCGCTCCGGTATTGTCGGCCACATCTAACAAAGACTGCATTTGGATCATTTCTATCTCCAACTTAACTCATGCACTGTGTAACCACAAAAAGTGCACAATCAGTTTTGGAGCCCGCTAGGGGCTGGTATGCCACATTTTCATGTGGCTAATTGAGCATTATAAATCTTTTTGTGAACTTTTACAAAAATAATTTAGATCAGTTCTAAGTTGCCTTGCTGTTTTTTTCAACCACCTTGGCTACACGCCATGCTTTGGTTTTTGAAATAGGGGGGCACTCTTCAATCTGAACAACATCACCAGTAACGGCTGTAAGACCATCAATATGTGCGTGATATTTTTTCGACCTGGTAAGGATTTTTCCAATAACAGGGTGTTTAACTTTACGTTCTACAAGGACAGTTACTGTTTTATCCATTTTGTCAGATATAACCAATCCTTGCAGGGTACGCCCACGCGCCTGGGTTATCACATTAGTCATTTCGCCAATACCTTTTCACGCTGTAGAGTCTTGATGCGCGCAATATCTTTACGTGCCTTGCCGATCTGACTGTTATCATTTAACTGCTGAGTCGCAACTTGCATGCGAAGGCTGAATTGCACTTTGCGCAGGGCCAATAATTCACCCTGTATCTCAGTGTCACTTTTTGCTCTCATTTCGCTTAATTTCATCTTATTTCACCCCAAGTGCCGAGTTACAAACGTCGTTTCGAGGGGCAGCTTAGCCGCGGCAAGGCGAAAAGCCTCACGAGCCAAAACTTCATCCACCCCATCCATCTCGTACAACACTTTGCCTGGTTGTATTTCGGCAACCCAGTATTCAGGTGAACCTTTCCCGTTCCCCATTCGAACTTCAGCAGGTTTTTTGGATATGGGTTTATCCGGGAAAATTCGGATCCAGATGCGGCCACCGCGCTTAATATGGCGCGTCATGGCGCGACGCGCAGCTTCAATCTGACGCGCCGTCAACCGGCCGCGACCGATCGCCTTGAGCCCGTACTCGCCGAAGCTCACCTTTGCCCCACGTGTCGCCAAACCCGTATTACGGCCTTTTTGTTCTTTACGATATTTTCTTCGCGAAGGTTGCAGCATGTGTTACTCCTTAACTTCCTTTGCCACGCCGACGTCATTTCCGCCAGTGGCTAAAGATTTCCGAACGCGCTTGGCCGGTGCTTTTGCTACCACTTCACCATCACTAACATTTGCCTTGGATTCGTCAGCTTTCTTTGCAGCACCGCGCGGTGACAATTGGTCTGAAGACTTAAGCGCATCGCGCCGGGGCTTCCGGTGATCATCGGTAGCGGCTGTTTCTGCCGACGGATTGTTAGATGCCAACGCCTCACCCTTGAAAACCCAAACCTTGATTCCAATAATCCCGTAAGTTGTTTTCGCTTCAGCAGTACCGTAATCAATGTCAGCACGCAGTGTATGCAATGGGACTCGGCCTTCCCTGTACCATTCGCGACGTGCTATCTCAGCGCCATTCAACCTGCCGGAACTCATTATCTTGATCCCTTGCGCGCCAAGCCGCATCGCATTTTGCATGGCACGCTTCATGGCACGGCGAAACATGATACGTTTTTCAAGTTGCTGGGCGATTGAGTCAGCAACTAATTGCGCATCAATTTCCGGTTTGCGGATTTCTTCGATATTGACATGCACCGGAACCCCCATGCGCTTCTGAAGTTCGGCTTTCAGGAACTCGATATCTTCACCCCTTTTTCCTATAACGACCCCGGGACGAGCACTGTAAACGGTAACACGAGCATTTTTGGCAGGCCGCTCTATAACAACTCGCCCAACTGAAGCGTGTGCTAGCTTTCTTTTCAAAAATTCACGTACATCTATATCCTCTTTCAGCATCTGGGGAAAGTTCTTGCTGTTCGCATACCACCGGGAACTCCAGTTACGCGTCACCGCTAGACGAAAACCTGTCGGATGTATTTTCTGTCCCATATGC
>JBAQUE010000245.1:0-10841 GCA_049297315.1 Rugosibacter sp. | reverse complement strand
GACGCGGCCAATGCGCGCGCTGACCATCTGGATGCTGACCATCAGCGGATAGGTAAAGGGCAGCGTCCACAAGGCGCCAAAGCCGTATTGCGCACCGGCTTGCGAATACGTGGCGATGCCGCTGGGGTCGTCGTCAGCCGCGCCCGTGATCAGGCCAGGGCCGAGGGTACGCAACCAAAGACGTAGGCGGGATGTCATGTTCGGGGTTTGTCGAAAGGGGGAAACAACAGCGAGAGATTCCGACAGTTCGCGCCATGATTGGTAACTTCGGAAGCGCCCCATTCTAGTGACTGCGGTAACCGTTTATGAAAAATATCTTGGCAGATCCGTAGCTTGTTTGTAACAAACTATTAGGCCAGTTGCCTTTCAAACAGGGATCGTACAGACCAGGAATCAAAGGGGCCATCCATTAGTTGGCTTTTTTGATCTCTCTTTGACTCTTGACTCGCTCCTGCTTCGCATAACTTTTTTCATAGTCTGCAGCTTGCGTATTTGCCGCTTGCTTTATACATATATTATATGTACTATTGACACATGGTTTTTGAATTCGACCCGAAGAAAGCAGCAGCCAATCTGCGCAAGCATGGCGTTTCGTTCGCGGAGGCAGAACCGGTATTTTATGACGATCGGGCATTAACGCGGGAAGATACCGAAGCCGCCGGGGAAGTCCGTTTTTTAACGGTGGGCGCAGATGCGCTTGGACGGATTTTGACAGTATGCTGGACAGAGTACCCGCCTGATTTCAGCACGATTAGCCAGTGCTCATGAAAGGACATGCTATGAAAGCTAATGACGATATGACAAAGGCCAAACGTGGCGCCGTGATTCCTCCCACCGGCAAGACGCGCATCACGATTTATCTGGACGAGAGCGTTGTGGATGCCTTCCGCAAGCGTGCAGAACAAGAAGGGAAAGGCTACCAAACACTGATTAACGAGGCCCTGAGCGCATCGCTTGCACAAAATAACGCGCCGGTAACAATCAGCACACTGCGTCAGGTCTTGCGCGAAGAATTGCATGCGGTCTGATGACCTGCGCCACCTGGCAACATAACTTAACGCGGCTAATCTGGCCCCCGCCGTAGCTGATGATGGTACGGCAAGGAGACCTGCCCGCGTCCCACCAGGGGATACCGCCCCTGCGGGGCATAAAGAGGAATCTGACTGAAGGGAATGCAAGGCCAAAGCCCATATCTGCACAGTAGGGCGCATTTTTCTCGACCAGCCTGCTACGCGGGGACTTTACCAGAGCATTTCTTACTCGATCGCCTTGTAGCGCATCCACAGCGAAGCGGGCAGGAAAGAACCCTGCCCCTTCTTGCTGTGCAGGTGTCTCTGCAGGTGTCTCACCAGTTGCTTCATCAGCGCCGACCTTCCCATAGAAATTTAATTCGAGCCTGAACCGTTATTCCTTCCTTTGATTCATTCATGCGATTGCCTTTGATTGCCATATGGACATGCCAGGCGCCTTTCAATTTGGTATTGTATGGCCCCTTGCCCACCAAATCCCTTGCAGACTTTTTCGCCTGACTTGTTCATCAGCGATGTAGATTGCACCTGACCAAACCAAGCACCCACAAAAACCTAACCAAGCATGAGCACCGATACCCTTGACCTGTTCGGCAACGCCGACGACGCCAATAACGCCGCCCCGCCGCCGCCCCCCGCCGTACCGCCAGCGCCGACTTTTGATGACGGCTTCAATGACGGCAGCGTGCTGCCGCTGGATGCCTACGCCGAGCGCGCCTATCTCGCCTATGCGATGAGCGTGGTGCGCGGGCGCGCGCTGCCGCAAGTCGAGGATGGCTTAAAGCCCGTGCAGCGGCGCATCCTGCATGCGATGAATGAAATGCGCCTGGCGGCCAGCGCCAAGCATGTCAAGAGCGCGCGCGTGGTGGGCGACGTGATCGGCAAATATCATCCGCACGGCGACACCAGCATTTATGACGCGATGGTGCGCGTGGCGCAGGATTTCACGCTGCGTTATCCGCTCATCGACGGCCAGGGCAACTTCGGCTCGCGCGATGGCGACGGCGCGGCGGCGATGCGCTACACCGAATGCCGGCTGACGCCGATTGCCGAATTGCTGCTCGCCGAAATCGACCGCGGCACGGTCGACTTCCTGCCCAATTACGACGGCTCGGCGACCGAGCCGCAACTCTTGCCCGCGCGCCTGCCCTTCGTGCTGCTCAATGGCGCGTCCGGCATCGCGGTGGGCATGGCGACGGAAATTCCGCCGCACAATCTGCGCGAAGTGGCCGAGGCTGTCCGCCTGCTGATCAAAAAACCCAACACCACGCTGGATGAGGTGCTCGCCGTGTTGCCGGGGCCGGATTTTCCTGGTGGCGGGCAACTCATTTCGCCGCCTGCCGACATCCGCGAGATATATGCGAATGGCCGGGGCAGCGTGCGCATGCGCGCGCGCTGGCGCGTGGAAGACCTCGCCCGTAGCCAGTGGCGCGTGGTGGTGGATGAATTGCCGCATGGCGTTTCCGTCGCCCAGGTCCTCTCCGAAATCGAAAACCTGACCAACCCGCAGCCACGCGCCGGCAAGAAGGATGTCAGCCAGGAGCAGAAGAACCTGAAAGCGCTGGTGCTCGGTGTGCTGGATACCGTGCGCGACGAGTCAAGCGACCAGCAGGCCGTGCGCATCGTGCTCGAACCGAAAAGCTCGCGCCTGACGCAGGATGAATTCATGGGGGTACTTTTAGCGCACACCAGCCTCGAATCGAATGTGTCGGTGAATCTGACCATGATGGGCTTGTATGGCGAACATGGCGGGCGGCCACGGCAGAAAAACCTGTTGCAGATTTTGCGCGAATGGATTGATTTCCGCTTTGCCACCGTGGAACGACGCACCCGCCACCGGCTCGCCGAGGTGGAACGCCGCGTGCATATTCTCGAAGGCCGCATGCTGGTTTTCCTGCGCATTGACGAAGTCATCCGCTGCATCCGCGAAGCGGACGAGCCCAAGGCCGACCTGATTGCGCGCTTTGGCCTCACCGAAATGCAGGCCGAGGACATTCTCGAAATCCGCCTGCGCCAGTTGGCGCGGCTGGAAGGAATACGCATCGAGAAGGAACTCAATGAGCTGCGCGAAGAACATGGGCAACTGATGACCTTGCTCGAAGCGCGCGCGGAAATGACGCGGCTGATCCTCAAGGAAATCAGCGAAGACGCCAAGCGCTTTGGCGATGAGCGCCGCACGCTGCTCGAAGCCATGGCGGCAACCGCCAGCCGCGAACTGGCGGCCCCCGATGAACCGGTCACCGTGATCATTTCAAAAAATGGCTGGGTGCGCGTGCGCCAGGGACATGGCATTGACCCGGCGGGCATCACTTACAAAACGGGCGACTTCCCCTGGTTTGTCGCTGAATCACGCACCATCTGGCCGCTGGTGGTGATTGACAGCAATGGCCGCAGCTACAGCGTCAAGGTGGCCGAATTGCCCGGTGGCCGTGGCGATGGCGCGCCGCTGAATACGCTGATCGATTTTCAGGCCGGCGGCAAGCTGGCGCAAGCCCTGACCACCGCGCCGGAAGACAAATACCTGGTCGCCAGTTCTGGCGGCTATGGCTTCATCACCAGCGTTGGCGAGATGACAGCGCGCAACAAGGCCGGCAAGGTTTTCCTGACGCTGGAAAAGAACGAATACCCATTGATATCTCAAAAAGTCGGCGATGGTGAGACGGCGGCTTTGTCTGTTGCGGCGCTATCGCGCAACGGACGGTTGCTGATGTTTGCGCTCTCCGAGCTCAAGGAAATGGCCAAGGGCCGCGGGCTGATGCTGATCGATCTGGGCAAGGATGACGAACTGGTCGGCGTTGCGGTCATTGGCAAAGAGCCGCTGTTGATCCAGGGCGCCGGACGTGCCGGCAAGGAAACGCAAGCGGTGCTGGATGCCAGGGCGCAAACCGCCTTCCGCGCCAGCCGCGCGCGTCGTGGCCAGGAAATTCCCTTCAAGCTCAAACCCACGGGCCTCAAGGCCGGTCAGTAAAAGTCAAACCAACAGAGTGACAAGTTCGCCGATACCTTCCACGGCGATACGCACTGTATCGCCACGCTGCAGGAAAATCCCCCGTGGCATACCCACGCCGGCGGGGGTGCCGGTGGTCACGATGTCACCGGGATACAGCGTAAACCGCTGGGACAGGAACGCCACCAATTCGGCATAGTTGAAAATCATCTTGCAGGTATTGGAATCCTGCATCAGCGTGTCATTCACCCAGAGTTTCAGGCCAAGCCCCAGCGGGTCGGCAATCTCGTCGCGCGGCACGATCCACGGCCCGATCGGGCATGCGCCGTCAAAATTCTTCTGGCTGATCCAGTCATACTCCATCGCCGAGCCGGGCGTGGCCTTCGGCCGTTTCATGAAATCGCGCGCCGACAAATCGTTGATGATGGTGTAGCCAGCGACATAGTCCATCGCCTCCGCCACGGCCACGTCCTTGCATTGCCGGCCGATCACCACCGCCACTTCGAGCTCCCAGTCAAACTGCTTGCTATACGCCGGGATGGTCACGCGCCCGCCGTGCCCCACCATCGTATTGCGCGCCGTGCGGATGAACAGCCAGGGCGGCATGCCGATTTCATGTGGATCGGGCTCGGCTGGCAGGTTGAATGCCTTGCACATTTCCGCCAGATGGTCGGTGTAATTCGCACCGGCGCAGTAGATGCCATTGGGATAGAGTACCGGCGGCAGCAGCTTCAGGCCTTCCAGCTTGCGCCCACGCAGGGTTTTCAAGCGGCCCTGATCGCCAGCCAGCGTTACGAGTTGTTGCTGTGTGCGCTGCCAATCATTCAGCATATCCAGCACCGTCGGCGTTGCGGGAGCAGCCTGGGCAAGGTCATACACCAGGCCATCGATAAACACGGCGCCCACCGGGCGCGCATCGCGCTCATAGGTGAGCAGGCGGAAAGAATTTTTCGTCATTTGAACTCCGTGATTTACGCAGCCGCTGGCCTGGCATCGAAATGTGCCTCAACCGCCGAGAGATCAAGGTCGCGGCCGAGTGGCGGCTCACCCCGTTCATAGGCCTGCACCGCATCTACCAGGGTTTTGCGCCCCTTGACCAGCGCGACATCCACCGGCGCAAGATATTCGGCGGAACGATCAGCGCGCCCCTGGCTCTCGATGACCGCCGTATCCTCGGCAAAAATGCTCAGCAGCGTGCCCCGGCCGGCAAACCCCGCAAAGCTCTCGCCGCGGTCCATCGCCTCGCGGTCCTGACCCCAGCGGTTTTCCGGCGTCCGCTCGCCGAGCTCGGCCAGAAAGTTGTTGAGGTCGGCAACACCGCCCAAACCCTGCATCGCAAAACCGTCGCTCTTCAAGGGTGCAAAGCGGTTGTAAAAAATCATCCACAGCAGTGCGTGGTCGTCGTCAATCGGCACGCTGATCTGCAAAGCCTTGTCCGCCCTCGGTTCCGGACTGATCGTGTGGTGCTGGATGAAGGGCATGATGAAACTGAAATTCGTCGTTTTCGCCGCATCATGGTTGGAATAATCAAAACCATAATCCGTCGCATGCGCGCGCATTTCCGGATAATCGAACTGGATGCCGCTATCGGTATGTCGGCCTGCATTGGAAAAATACGCCTTGCCCCGGCTGGATGCGCGGTTGGTCTGGTTGTGCAAAATCTGCGCATGGAACACATCCCACAAGGTTTCCAGCGGATGCAGCCAACTGCAATTGACAATCCCCGTCGCGGCGATGACATGGCTATCCGGCAGATCGGTAAAGGCCAGCTTGCGGAAAGCCGGCGCAACACCCTGCCCCAGCCAGGCCCAGATGATGCCCTGCCCTTCATGCACCGGATGCGCGCGCGTCTTGATGTCGTGCAGCGGCGCATCCTGCGGGTGGGTAGGCGCTTCGAGCAATTCACCTGATGGCGCCATTTTCCAGCCGTGATAGATACAGCGCAAGCCGCGCTCTTCGTTGCGCGCCATGGCCAGCGAAGCGCCACGATGCGGACAGGCCTCATCCATCACCCCCACCTCGCCGCTACGCAGGCGGAACGCCACATAGTGATCGCCGAGGATGGTGATGCGCTGTGGCGCGGCGCCTGGTTTCACCTGCGCAGAACGCAGCACCGGTATCCAGTATTCGCGCATCAGACGCCCCATCGGCGTCCCGCGCCCTGTTTCGGTGATCAACCGGTTATGGGTTTGGCTTAACATCTGTTTCCTCCTGTTTGGGCATCGCCTGCGGAAAATCATTTCTCGGGCGAAACATTATCTTGAAAACGCTGGGAAAATCCTGCCTGCCTAACTTGCGGCCTGATGCAACAGCCACCTGATATTAGCGCGATGCTGCGGTATAGTATGCGCTTAAGCTGGAGGAGGCTTGATATGGGCGCATTGAACGCATTGCCGCAAGCAAAAATAAATTACGCTGCGGAACCGGATGATTTTCACTGGCACGGCTGGTCAGCGCAGGAAACGCAATGGCGGGTCGAGCGTTTGCTTGGCCGTTATGTTGAATGCATTGATGATGACGCCTTGGAGCAATGGCCCGATTTCTTCGTAGCGGACCAATGCCGTTATGAAATCATCACCCGCGAGAATACCGAGCGGGGCATGCCCCTGGCGCTGATGCTGTGCACCAGCCAGGGCATGCTCATGGACCGCGTGGTTTCGCTGCGCCAGGCCAACATCTACCCGCAACGCTGGTTCCGGCATGTGCTGTCGAATGTGGTGATTCATAAGGTCACTGCCGGCACCCTCAGCGTACACAGCAACTATGTTGCATTCCAGACCCGGCGCAATGGCCAGACAAGCATTTTCAGCGCCGGCAAGTACATCGACCGCATCGTCGTGGCCGATGGCGCGCTCAAGTTTGCCGAAAAACGTGTGCTTGTGGATACGCATCGCGTCGACACCTTGCTGGTCACGCCGCTCTGAAAGGGGAAAACCATGAACATCGCCACTGAACCAAAAAACTTTTTTACCGGTACCTGGCCACCCGCCAGCGCGGAAGGCTTTCGCGTTCCTTACCGCGTATTCACCGACCCGGCCTGCTATGTCGCCGAACAGGAAAAAATATTCCGTGGCGAAACCTGGTCATTTGTCGGCCTTGATGCGGAAATCCCGGACATTGGCGATTTCAAATCCACCTTCATCGGCGACACCCCGGTGCTCGTCGTGCGCGGCACATCAGGAAAAGTCAGCGTATTCAAGAATCGCTGCACGCACCGTGGCGCCCTGCTGATGCGCGAACAACGCGGCAACGCCAAATCATTCAATTGCGTCTATCACCAGTGGTCATTCGACCTTGCTGGCGCCCTGCTCAGCATCCCGATGCGCCGTGGCGTACAGGGCCAGGGCGGCATGCCCGCCGAATTCGACATGGCGCGGCATGGGCTGGACAGCTTGCGTGTCGACATACTCAACGGCGTCATTTTCGCGAGCTTTTCCGAGACAGTCGAACCGCTTGCCGATTATCTCGGCGAAGAAATCATCGCCACCATCCAGCGCATTTTCAATCGCCCGATAAAAATCCTTGGCGATGTACGGCAATACATTCATGGCAACTGGAAGCTGTATTCCGACAATGTCCGCGACCCCTACCATGCCAGCCTGCTGCATTTGTTCCACAACACCTTCGGGCTTTACCGCGCAACGCAAACCGGGGCAACCCACATGGATGCGTCAAAGCGCCATTCGGTGCTCTGGGCCAAAGCCGCCCCGACCAGCGCAAGCGAGGACAAGGAAGTCTATAAGGATGTGCGCGCCTACAACACCGAGTTCCGCCTGCAGGATCCGAGCGTACTCGTCGGACGACGTGAATTCGACGATGGCATCACGCTGGTCATCAATGCCATCTTCCCCAATCTGGTCATTCAGCAGATTGCCAACACGCTGGCGGTACGCCAGATCGTCACCTATGGCCCGGGGGCTTTCGAACTGGTGTGGACGCAATTCGGTTATCAGGATGACGACGAAGAAATGCAAACCATACGCATGAAGCAATCCAACCTGATCGGGCCGGCCGGGCTGATTTCGATGGAAGATGGCGAGGCCGTGGAGATCGTGCAGGAAGGCATCATCCGCGATGGCGAAAAAACATCGATCATCGGCATGGGTGGTGGCCGTGCCGAAAATGTCGACCACCTGACCACCGAAGGCGCCATCATCGGTTTCTGGGAAAACTACTGCCGCTACCTGGAAATTCCCCGGCATGCGGCTAATACAAGTAAATGATGCTAGAATTTTCCGGCCAGTAAGGTTGGAAAGGTTGGATCACATAGCAGCCTCTCCCCACTACGACACTGAACGGAAAACTCCATGCTATTTATTCTCTACTACCTCGTCGCCGTCACCATACTGGTATTGCACTTCACCGGATTTCTTGCCCGTCATGGTTTGAGCTGGCTGGTCCTGGCGCTCGCCGTGACGGTATTTCCCGCGGTCTACTACCTCTAACGCCCATGGCCGGGAAGGCCGCCCACTGATGATGAAACACGCAAAAAGCTGAAAGACCCGCCCCTCGCGGAGAGTCTTCTGCAGTGAAATTTGCAGTGAAATTTCGTTCCTGAAATTCGTCCCTACGCGGCCTTGTGAAAAATTCCGCTGATCAACGTTGATTCATTACGCCGCAAAACCTCCAGCTTGATCGTGCCGTTATAAACCCGCACCGAGCTCTCGCCTTTGCGGGTGACTTTGACTTGGAAGTTGCCCTCGCCACGGACCAAGTCGCCATCCTGCACCCAGGCCATGTCCCAGATCATCAGGCTGCGCGTAACGGTAGAGTGGAACAGTGCATCGTAATCGCTGCGTATGCGCGCCTTGCCGCCCCGCTCGATGCGTGCATTTTCGTCGAACAAAGCCAGAAAACCTTCCAGATCCCCCTGTGCATACAAGGTCGAAAGCCGTGCGACCAACGCAGCCAGCGCCTCCTGGGTGATGGCCGGCGCAGGGGATGGTGTAGCCGGCGCCACGCTCGGTGGTAGCGGCTCGGCGGGCGCGGCAGCTACCGCAAGTGCAACGGGTGGAGCAGGCAAGGTGGCGATGCGGATCGGCGGCATCGCGGCATGTTCACGCGTTGACGGCAATGCCATGGCGACCGGGCGCACGGGCGCGGCGGTGGATACCGAGATGGATACAGGGGTGGGCAATTTGGCAACTGCCGCAGGCACCGCATCGGCCGGCCTGGCCTGGATCGCAGCAACAATTTTTGCTTCAGCCACGGTAGCCACCGGAACAGACGGCTGAATAAATGGCGCCGCGATGGGCTGGGCGGCCGGTGGCGGAGCAGGCTCCGCCGGCACGGGCGCAGGAGGAAGCTTCACCGCGAGCGGCTCAAATGCTGCCCCCGCCGTTGCAGCCGTATTGTCCTCATTTTTCGCCAGCATAGGCGGCGCGGATAGCTCGCTGCGCGTGTAATCCGCATCGCCCGCGCCAATCGCGCCCGTAGGTTGGCGATTGAGATAAACCATCCCGACCAGCAGCGACGCCAGCAAGGCAAAACCACCCAGCACAAACTGGGGAAAATGCCGTGCAACAAACGGCGGCAAAAACGGGGCAGCATGTTTTGGCGACCTGGGCATGCGCTGCCATGTCATCGGTTGGGGGGATTGCGGCCGAGCGCGGCGCAATTCCGCATCGTAAGCCAAACGGCTTTCCGGGTGGCGCAAAGTCGTGTAAGCCAGATTGATGCGGGTGGCGAAAATATCCCGCCATTCGTCCGTATTATTTCCCCGGTCGGGATGGTAAAGCCACATCAGCAGACGATGGTGTTCCTTGATTTCTTCCAGCGTCGCCGTCTCACCAACGCCCAGTGTGCGGTAATAATCGGCATCATGCGCCAGCAATACCTGCTCGATGAAAAACCGCGCCGCCGCCTTCAGCCCATCGGCGGCGACAAATGGCAGCGTGATACCCTCCGCCGCCAGCGATGCCCCACCCGCCAGGCGCAGCAAAACACCCATCCCGGCAGGCAACGGGGCATGGCCATGCAACAAGTCCGGAAACTGCGCCGGCGCCTGGTGGAAGGCCATCGCCAAGGAAACGCTCTCGGCGACCGCGCCATTGCCGCCACCCCGGCTCATGCCGTCAAACGCTCCTTCGCCGGCGCGTTGCCATACTGATAATAATAATAGCTGTGATAGTAGCCATAAGCGCTGCCACGTGAACCCATCTTGGTCATGATGCCGCCGATCAGGCGGGTGCGCGTGACACGCAGGCGCTTCACCGCATTGCGCGCGAATTCCCGGCTGGTGCCGCCCGCCTCGGTCACCAGCACCGTCGCCTCGGCCAGGCTGCCGAGCAGCGGCGCATCCGCCAAACCCAGCACCGGAGGGCCGTCGATGATCACCTGGTCGAAGCGCTCGGCCGCCAGGTTGAGCAAGGCCACCATTTTCGGGCCGCTGATCAGTTCGGCAGGATTCGGCGGCAGCGGGCCGGAGGGAATCAGGAACACCTTGGGTATGTGGCTGGGCTTGGTGATCTCCACCGGTTTCGTGTCGCCGGCCAGATAATTGGTCAGCCCCATGTCATTGCCGATGCCCAGTTTTTTGTGCAGCGACGCCTTGCGCAAATCGGCATCGATCAGCAGCACGTTCTTGCCGGCCTGGGCAAAATGGATCGCCAGGCTGAGCGCCGTCGTGCTCTTGCCCTCACCCGGCGAGGCGCTGGTAATCATGATCACCTTGGGCGTGCCCTCGGGCGTTGAAAATTGCAGCGCGGTGCGCACCGAGCGATGCGCCTCGGCAAACGCCGAACGCAAGTCCAGGTTCTCGGACACCGCAAGATCCTGACCGTCTTCACCCGCATCCTTGACCAGCGGAATGATGCCCAGCACCGCCAGCCCGAGCAGTTTTTCCACTTCGTCAGGCTGCTTGATCG
>JBAQUE010000244.1:0-2987 GCA_049297315.1 Rugosibacter sp. | reverse complement strand
GGTCTATGGCGATGCCGCCGGCGGCCTGCCTGTCGGCATTTTCACTGACGGTGATTTGCGCCGCGCCATGGAACGCCTCGGCGATTTGCGCCATGTCAGCGTCGACCAGGTGATGACGCACAATCCGCGCAGCATACACACCCGCCGCCTGGCGGTTGAGGCGGTGGAAATGATGGAAGCCGGCAAGATCAACCAGTTGCTGGTGGTTGATGACAGCGGCAAGTTGTGCGGGGCGCTCAACATGCACGATTTGTTTCGCGCCAAGGTGGTCTGATGGCGACCGCACACAGCAAGGCCGCCAAGCTGGCGCTGATGGGTTTTGATGTCGATGGCGTGCTCACCGACGGCAAACTGTATTTCACTTCACAGGGCGACGAGATGAAGGCGTTTTCCAGTCTCGATGGCCATGGCCTGAAAATGCTCCAGCGCGCCGGCGTCGAGGTGGTCATCATCAGCGGCCGCCAGTCGCGGGCGCTGGAACTGCGCGCGCAGAATCTGGCAATCGGCGAACTGTATATGGGCGTGGCCGACAAGCGCGGACTGATGGCGCAACTGCTCGCCCGGCGCGGCCTTGATTTCACGCGCGCAGGCTACATGGGCGATGACGTAATGGACCTGCCGGTGCTGCGCGCCTGCGGATTTTCAGCCACCGTCGCCGATGGCCACGCGGAAGTCATTTCGCGTGTCGACTATGTCGCGCAAAAAGTCGGCGGTGGCGGTGCGGCGCGCGAAGTCTGCGACCTGATCCTGCATGCCCGGGGCCAATGGGATGCGTTGATGGCGGAATACCTGGCATGAGGGACCGCGCGGCGCTACTCGGCCCGCTCGTGCTGGCGGTATTGCTCGCCGGCATCACTTACTGGATCAACCAGATCGTGCAGGTGGATGGCCCGCGCAAACCACTGCGCCACGACCCCGATTACATCATCACGCATTTCAACGTGCGCCGTTTTGATGTCAATGGCGTTTTACAACACACCCTGATCGCCGACAAAATGGAACATTATCCCGACGATGATACGTCGGTGGTGACATCGCCACACCTGATCAACCACCGGCAGCCGGTCACCGAAATCTTCGCGCGGCAGGGGCTGGTCGGCACACAAGCCAAACAGATTGATTTTGTGGATGATGTTCGCGTCGTGCGTCATGGCGCGACGGAACAAACGCTGGCTACGGTTATGGCAACCCGGCTGCTGACTGTTTTTCCGGATGATGAAATCGGCCATACCTTGACACCGGTGACCATTACCCAGGGCAAGAACATCATCCATGGCAGCAGTCTCGACCTGAACAACAAAACCGGCATCACGGTGCTGCATGGCCGGGTTACCGGTACCCTTTACCGCAATCAGACCCCCTCGCCATGAAACCATTCCCGCGCCCCGCACTTATCTTGTCATTGTCCCCATCGCTGACCGCCTTGTTGACTATCGCCATTGGCTTGTCTGGCTTGATGTCCAGCCTTTCCGCACATGCCGAAAAAGCCGACCGCGACAAGCCAACGCATATCGAAGCCGACAAGGTTACGGTTGATGACCAGAAAAAAACCCAGGTATTTGAGGGCAACGTGCAGATGATCAAGGGCACCTTGATATTCCGCGCCGAACGTGTCGTCGTCACCCAGGATGAAGAAGGCTTCCAGCGCAGCGTGGCGACCGGCGTCGGCAGCCTGCCCCATTTCCGGCAAAAGCGCGAGGGCCTGGACGAGTACATCGAAGGCGAGGCCGAGCGCATCGAGCACTTTGACAAGACAGACAAAACGGACTTGTATAACCGTGCCTGGGTCAAGAGCGGGCAGGATGAAGTCCGCGGCCAGTTCATTTCTTATGATGGCAAAACGGAAACCTATGTTGTCACCAGCGGGCCGGGCGGGACACGCGCCAAGCCGGGCAGCGGCGAGCGGGTGCGCGCCGTGATCCAGCCGCGGAACAGCAAAGCCAGTGCGTCCGGCCCATCCACGGCCGCTGGCGCGTCGCTGGAATCAGCGCAGATGCTCAGCAACCCACCCCAGGAGAAGGAGAGCACTAAATGAGTTATGAAAATATCATTGTCGATGTGCAAGGCAAGGTCGGCGTTATCACACTGCATCGCCCGCAGGTGCTGAATGCGCTGAATGACGGATTGATAGACGACATCGTGGCCGCACTGACCGCCTTTGACGTCGATGAAAACATCGGCTGCATCGTCATCACCGGCTCGGAGAAGGCTTTTGCCGCCGGCGCCGACATTGCCGGGATGGTGAACTGGGATTACATGGATGTCTATAAGTCCAACTTCATCAGCCGCAACTGGGACAGCATCGCCCGCTTCCGCAAGCCGATGATCGCCGCCGTCTCCGGTTTTGCCCTGGGCGGCGGTTGCGAACTGGCCATGACCTGCGACATGATTTATGCCGCCGACAACGCAAAATTCGGCCAGCCGGAAATCAAGCTGGGCATCCTGCCCGGTTCCGGCGGCACGCAGCGCCTGCCACGCGCGGTAGGCAAGGCCAAAGCCATGGACCTGTGCCTCACGGGGCGCCTGATGGATGCCGAGGAAGCCGAACGCTGCGGCCTGGTGGCGCGCATCATTCCGGCGGCAAAGCTGATGGAAGAAACCCTGGCTGCGGCCAAGACCATCGCCGGCTTCTCGCTCCCCATGCTGATGATGACCAAGGAAAGTGTCAATCGCACCTGGGAATCCAGCCTGCAAGAAGGCCTGGGCTATGAACGCCGCACCTTCCACGCCGCCTTTGCCATGGCAGACCGCAAGGAAGGCATGACCGCTTTTCTGGAAAAACGCAAGGCTGAGTTCAAAAATCGCTGATTTGCGGGAAAAAACCTCACCCATTCTTGCTGCCCCGCAATAAAAAATAGCTCTAGTCTTACTGTGTCATAAAATCTGGCATGATATGTTCATCTTTCCTTTTGAGGGGATGAGATGGACATCGCCAAAGAGTTCGATGACTACATGGCCTATCTAATGCAAGGACTTGGCCATGCCGA